>CAZCWA010000049.1:0-16833 GCA_964502265.1 uncultured Myxococcaceae bacterium
GCGCCGGCCTTCGGCATCCGGCGCGTCGGCGCCGCCAGCGAAATCCTGGGCCATCGCCCCGTGGAACCAGGAGGGCGGAAGCGGCTCCGCGAAGGGGACGAAGCGGCGGGCGGGGACTCGTGCGGCGGGGAAGGAGGGTCGCGCTGCGGGTGGCTCGCGCGCACGTCGGGCCACGCCCGAGGCGGCGCCCTCCCCTGCCCCCGCGCCGGGAGCGGTGGACGACAAGGAGCTGGCCGGGAAGATCCTCGGCGCGCTGCGGACACGGGATGGCCAGAGCACCGGGCGGATGTGCCGGACGATCCTCGGTGAGGGGTCCGGCGAGCGGCAGCGGTTCGAGCTGCTCGTGCGCAGCCTCGTCAGCGCCGGGACGCTGAGGCTGACGAACGACGTGTTCGAGACCGAGGGGAGGAAGATCCCGTTCCAGCGGGCGTGGCTCGCCTCCTGAGCGGGAGCGTGCGCCGGACGGTCACTCCGGAGGGACGACGCCGAGCATCCGCTTGCGCCGCTGCTTCATGCCCGCGACGACCAGCCGCTGGAAGAGCACCGGCATCGCGCGCGAGACGAGGTCGAGGGCCACCGCGTCGCGCCCGATGAGCAGCCGCCGTTGGTCCTTCAGCACCGCGCCGAGGATGCGCTCCGCGGCGCGCTCGGGCGGGGTGGCGAAGAGGCGCTCGAACTCCAGCGTGGACTGCGCGTCCAGCCAGCCGTGGCGGCGGACGGTGCGGGCGCTGCGCGCGATGTTGGTCTGGATGCCGCCCGGGTGGACGCAGGTGACGCCGATGGGACAGCCCTCCGCCTCCAGCTCCTGCCGCAGCGAGTCGGTGAACCCCTTCACCGCGAACTTCGAGGCGTTGTAGGCGGCCTGGGTGGGGATGCCGATCAGCCCGAAGAGGCTGGAGACGTTCACGAGGTGCCCCTCCCCCGCCGCGCGCAGGTGCGGGAGGAACGCCCGCGTCCCGTGGACGACGCCCCAGAAGTTGATGCCCATCAGCCACTCGAAGTCCTCGTAGGAGGTGTCCTCGACCGTGGCCCCGAGCGCGACGCCCGCGTTGTTCACCACCACCTGCACCGCGCCGAACGTGCGGGCGGTCTCGTCGGCCCAGCGGTGGACCGCTGCGCGATCCGCCACGTCCACGCGCGAGGCCGTCACCTTGGCCCCCAGCGCGCGGCAGGCACCCGCGGCGGTTTCGAGCCCGGCCTCGTCCACGTCCGAGAGCGCCAGGGCACAGCCGTTCCGCGCGAACAGCAGCGCCGTCGCCCGCCCGATGCCGGAGGCCGCCCCGGTGATGGCCGCCACCTTCCCGCGGACCGTCCTCATCCGTGCTCCACGCGCGGGAGGGGAGGTGCGTCCCCTGCGTTCGTGGAGCCGTCCGCGGCCGTCCCGGGACCGCCCCCCTGCGCCGTGCCGTCCGATGCCTGGAGCATCCGGGCGAACAGCCCTGTGAGCTCGGACATCGCGTCCGCGCAGACCGGGCTCACGGTGGTCATGTTCGCGAAGCCGTGGATGAGCCTCTCGTACCGGCGGTGGGTGACCGCGACGCCCGCCTCCTGCAGGCGCGCCACGAAGGCCTCGCCCTCGTCACGCAGGGGATCGAAGCCGGCGGTGACCACCAGCGTGGGGGGCAGCCCGTCGAAGCGCTCCGCCCGCAGCGGGTGCAGGCGCGGATCCGCCCCGTCCGCGCCCGCGCTGTAGTGCGCGGCGAAGTTCTCCACGTCCGCGCGGGTGAGGAAGAAGCGATCCGCGAAGAGCGACATCGAGGGCCAGTCGGACGTCCGGTCCAGCGCGGGGTAGAGCAGGAGCTGGGCGGCGGGCATCGGGCCCTCTCCCCTCGCCGCCAAGAGGGACAGGGCGCAGGCCAGTGTTCCCCCCGCGCTGTCGCCGCCCACCGCCACGCGGGCCCCGTCCACCGCGAGCGCCGCCGCGTTCTCCCGGGCCCAGCCGAGCGCCGCCTGCCCGTCCTCGATCGCGGCGGGGAACGGGGCCTCGGGCGCGAGCGCGTACTCCACCGAGAGCACCGCCATCCGCCCCTCGGCGCAGAGCAGCCGGCAGGGCGCGTCGTGCGTGTCCAGGTCGCCGATGACGAACCCGCCGCCGTGGAAGAAGACGAGCAGCGGCGGTGCGCTGATCCCCTCCGGGAGGTAGAGCCGCGCCATCATCGGGCGGCGGGGCGCCTCGATGACGAGGTTGCGGACCTCGCCCACGGCGCGTGGCTCGCCGGCGAAGACCAGGGACTCGCGCCGCAGCCTTCGCCGGGCCTCGGCGGGCGTGCCGTGCATCAGTGAGCGTCCGCCCGTCCGCCTCCGGAGCGCGAGCAGCAACTGCAGCTCCGGGTGGAGGGTCAGCCCGTCTCGGCGGATGGGGAGGGAGCCGGAGAGGGCGACCTGCGCCGGACCGGGCAGGCGCAGGAGCCTGCGCGCGAGCGCGAACTGGGCGCGCTCCATCATCGTCAGCGGGCGATCAACCACCGTGTACCTCCTGTGCCACCTTTGAAATCTCCCGGCGCCCGTCCAGCGCCACATAGTCGGCGGGGTCGAAGCGCTCGGCCTGCCGGCGGAAGGACAGCGTCGACCCCGGCCACAGGGTCGAGTTCCGCCCGGTCCCGTCGAGGTACCAGCTCCGGCAGCCGCCGGTCATCCAGACGGTCTGCGCCATGTCCCGGTCCACCGAGGTGACGAAGCGGGCCTGTGCCTCGGGCTTCGGCTCCACGGCCAGGGCGCCGGTGGAATCGAGGAAGCGGAGCGCGCCCACCACGTGCTCCATCTGGCTCTCCATCATCACGATCACCGAGGTGTGCCCGAGCCCCGTGTTCGGCCCCTGCAGGAGGAAGAGGTTGGGGAAGCCGGCCACCGTCGTCCCCATGAACGCCTTCGGGCTGCCCTTCCAGACGTCCTCCAGGGTGCGCCCGTCGCGCCCGCGCACCTGCCGCGCGATCGGCATGTCGGTCACGTGGAAGCCGGTTCCGAAGACGAGCGTGTCCACGCGGTGTTCGCTGCCGTCCGCCGCGACGACGGAGTGCGGCCGGACCTCGCGCACGCTCTGGGCGACGAGGGTCACGTTCGGCTGCGTCATCGCCGGGTAGTAGTCGTCCGAGACCAGCACCCGCTTGCAGCCCAGCGTGTAGGACGGCGTGAGCTTCGCGCGCAGCGCCGGGTCCGGGACCTGGGCGCGCAGGTGCCGCAGCGCGAGCCGCTCTCCCCGCTTCGCCACCGACGGGTGCAGAAAGCCGAGCACCAGCGCCTCCCGCGTCGCATAGAGGGCCGCCCTCACCGCGCGCTGGGCTGCGGGAACGCGGCGGTAGAGGGACTTCGCGCGCTCGCCCACCGCGCGATCGTTCCGCGGCATCACCCACGCCGGGGTGCGCTGGAACACGGTGAGGCGCCGCACCTGCGGCTGGAGCTTCGGGATGAGCTGGATGGCCGAGGCGCCCGTGCCCACCACCGCCACGTCCCGTCCGCGCAGGTCGAAGTCCGCGTCCCAGCGCGCGGTGTGCATCACCTTGCCCTCGAACGAGGAGAGGCCGGGCAGCTCGGGGATGCTCGGCTCGGAGAGGCCGCCGACTGCGGAGACGAGGATGTCGGCGGTGAAGGGTCCGCGCGAGGTCTCGATCGTCCAGCGGCCGCGCGCCGCGTCCCAGCGGGACTCCTTCACCGCGTGCCCGAAGCGGCAGTGCGCGCGCAGCCCGAAGCGCTCTGCCACCCCGCGCAGGTAGGCGAGGATCTCCGGCTGCTGCGAATAGGTCCTCGACCAATCGGGGTTGGGCGCGAAGGAGAGCGAGTAGAGGTGGCTCTGCACGTCGCAGGCGCAGCCCGGGTAGACGTTCTCCCGCCAGACCCCGCCCACGTCGTCTGCGCGCTCGAAGAGGACGAAGTCGCGCACGCCCTCCCGCTGCAGCCGGACCGCCATCCCGAGCCCGCCGAACCCGGTGCCGATGATCGCCACCCGGAAGTGAGCCGTCATGTGCCGAGGATGACGGATGCGGCCCGGATCGTCACTTCTGAATCCGTCGCCTTCCTCACGGTCGCGACGGTCGCGTGTGCAGCGAATTGGAGGGGCGATCTGCCTCGTGCTACGTCGAACGTCCTCTTGGGGGTCTCACCTATGAACAGAATCCTTCCGTGTCTCGCGCTGGCGGCGGTCGCCGGCGCCGCGTGTACGCCCGAAGTCGACGGAACCGAGCAGCGCGAGTTCGTGGTGGCGAGGTTCGATCCCGCGCAGTCTCCGCCGGTGGTGCCCACGCCCAACTCGCTCGCGGTGAATCCCGCGACGGGGCTGCTCAACGTGACGCCGGCGGCGAACGCGTCGCCCGCGGACGTCGAGTTCACCGCCTGGCTGAACACGCTCAACGGCTTCCCTGCCGGCGCGTCCGCCAACGCGACCTTCACCGGCGAGCTGAACGCGGAGACGGTGACCGCGCAGACCGTCCGCATCTTCGACGTGACGGACGGGATGCGGCCGGTGGAGAACTACTCCCCGCAGCTCGGCGAGCCGGGCGCCAACGAGGGCGCGGACGCGAGGCAGCGCCTGAGCATCGCCGCGCCCACCGGCGGGTGGACCGCGGGCCACACCTACGCGGTGGCGATCATCGGCGGCGAGAACGGGATGAAGGGCGCAGGCGGGCAGCCGGTGATCGGCTCCTCCACCTGGGCGCTCATCCGCAGCGAGAACCCGCTGGTCACCTGCGAGAACCTCGAGTCGCCGGACTGCCGCACCACCACCGAGATCATCCCCTCCACCATCGAGGACCCCGCCGAGCGCCTCGCGGACCAGACCGCCTCCGCGCTCCGGCTCGAGGCCCTGCGCCGCGTGTACAAGCCGATGATCGACGGGCTGGTCGCCTCGGGCGTGCGCCGCGAGGACATCGCCCTGCTCTGGACCTTCCCCATCGCCGACACCCCGACCGCGCTCTTCAACCCGGGTGCGGTGCCTCCGCAGGTGCCGCTGCCGAACGACCTGGCGATCGATCCCGCCACCGGCCTGGTGAACGCGCCCATCGATCCCTCGGCGCCGCCCGCGCAGCAGGAGTTCACCCGCGACTACCTCAACACGCTCGATGGCTTCCCGGTCACCGCCGGCGCCAGCGCACGCGTCGTCGGCCGCGGGCTCGACCCGTCCACGGTGAACGCGGAGACGGTGCGGGTGATGAACCTCGCCGACCCGATGAGCCCGCCGGACGTCACCATCTCCTACGACGAGGAGACCGATGAGATCCTCGTCGCGCCGCCCACCGGTGGCTGGCCCAAGGAGGGCAGGTTCGCGGTGGTGCTCACCACCGGCATGCGCGGTGACAACGGTGCCGCCCTCGCCGCCTCTGATGCGTGGGCGCTCGCCCGCAGCACCGCGCCGCTGGTGGACTGCGAGGACCTCGCCTCCGAGAGCTGCCGCACGGTGCTGACCGCCGCTCCCCTCTCCAACGCGCAGGCGGTGGCCCTGGAGCGGGTGCGCCGCGGCTTCGCGCCGGTGCTCGATGCGCTGACCGCCGCAGGCTTGCCTCGGGATCAGGTGGCGCTGGCCTGGACCTTCCGCATCGTCTCCTTCGCCGAGGCCACCTTCGATCCGGGCGCGAGCGTCATCCCCTTCCCCAACAACATCCTGCTGAGGCCGACCGAGCCGCCGCAGGTGAACCTGCCCACCCCGTCCGGTGCGCCGGAGACGCTGCGCGCGCTGTACACCGGGCTCAACACGCTGGACGGCTTCTCCACCATCGGGCCGTACGTGTCGGAGAACTCGCCCACCCGCGGCGCGCTCGACATCGGAGAGCTCGACCAGATGTCCCTGGCGGACGGAACCGGCTTCGTCCGCCTCTCGCCGCTGATCGACGGCGGCGCGGAGCCCCAGGTCTCCGTCTGCATCAACTGCTGGTCCTCGGAGCAGCCGGACGGCTCGCCGCAGGACGGGCCCCAGGAGCTGCAGTTCGTCACCGAGGCGCCGCTCGACGAGCGCACCACCTACGCCGCCTTCCTCACCTCCTCGCTGCGCGACACCCGCGGGAAGAAGATCATCGCCGCGCCGGCCTTCGCGCTGGTGCGGATGGAGAGCCCGCTGGTGGACGGCGAGGGCCGCAGCCAGGTCTCCGGTGTGAGCGACGAGAACGCCGCCGCGCTCGAGCCGGTGCGGCAGGGACATCAGGCGTTGATCGCCGCGCTGGTGGGACAGGGCATCGAGCGGCGGGACCTCGCGCTGGCGTGGGGCATCACCACCCAGAGCACCGTCTCCATGCTGAACCTCCTGCACGAGGCGCCGGGCCTGGGCATGCTGCCGGCCAACCCGAGCTGGGCCGCCAACGTGACGCCGGTGGTGCTGGGCGATCCGAAGCCGCCCACCTTCGCGGCGATCGGGACCGTCTTCGCGGGTGAGCTGATCGTCCCGTTCGGCCTGAACGGGCCGGCGGGCACCCTGAACCCGAACCCGGCGGCGTGGACGGCGCGCCCGGTGCCGTTCCTTCTCGCCATCCCGGATCCGGCCGTGGTGGCGCCTCCCGCCGGCGGGTACCCGACGGTGATCTTCGGCCACGGGCTGCGAGGCGGGCGGCAGATGATGCTCGCGCTCGCCAACTCCTACGCGGCGGCGGGCCAGGCGGTGATCGCCATCGACCACGTGATGCACGGTGACAGGTCGGACTGCCGCGGCGCTGCGTCGGCGATCGGCGCGCCTTCGGACGACGCGGCCTGCGCGGACCCCGCCACCCAGACCTGCAGCGCGATGACGGGCCGGTGCGTGGCGCGTTCGGCGGCCACCCGCCTCGCCTGTGACCCCACGGCACCGGACCGCGGCCAGCTCACCTGCCAGGCGGCGGGCCAGGGCGCCTGCGTGGTCGCCGACAGCCTCTGCGAGGGCGGTGACTTCCTGCGCGATCCGGCCACCCAGGTCGCGCGCATCTCGGGCTGGAACTACCTCGATCCGTCGAACCTCTTCGCCACCCGGGATCGCTTCCGGGCGCCGGTGGCGGACCTCGCGCAGGTGGCGCGGGTGCTCAACGGGACGGGCGGCGGCAGCCTCAACGCGCTGGTCCAGGCCCAGGGCGGCGGCGCGCTGAACGGCGCGGCGCTCCGGTACACGGGGCAGAGCCTCGGCGGGATCATCGGCACGCTCTACACGGCGGCTTCGCCGGCCGTGGAGACCTCGCTGCTCAACGTCCCGGGCTCGGATCCGACCGGTATCCTCCTCTCCTCGCCGGCCTTCTCGTCGGTGCGCGACGCCTTCATCGCCTCGCTCTCGGCGCAGGGCATCACCGAGGGGACCCAGCCGTTCGACAACTTCATCCACATCGCGCGGTGGATCCTCGATCCGGCGGACCCGCAGAGCGCGGCGTACGCCATGCTCAACGGCCCCCGCGCGCCGGCCGGCCGGAGCGTGCTCGTCCAGTACATCACCGAGGACCAGGTCATCCCCAACTGGACCACCGAGCGCCTCATCCGCGCGGCCAACCGCGGGATCGAGGGACAGCGCACCGTCGGCGTCTCGCTCTTCGAGCCGAGCCTCGGCGATCTGCCGCTGGCCGCCCGCCACGGCTTCCTCTTGAACGGCACCCACCTCCCCACCACCGGCGCCGCGCAGGCCGAAGCCGCCGCCCTGATGAGCAGCGGCACGCTCCCGTAACGAGACGAGGACACGGAAAATGAAGACGATCACGAACGTTCTTTTGACCGCCGCCCTCCTCCTCGCCGCGCCTGCGTGGGCGGCGGGCTTCGCGCTGGAGAGCCACGGGGGCCGGGCGATCGGCATGTCCACCGCGGTGACCGCGCTGGGCGACGACCCTTCGGCGGTGTTCTACAACCCGGCCGGCCTGCTCGGCGGACAGGGCCTGGAGCTGCAGTTGGGCGCGGCGCTGATCATCCCGCGGGTGAGCTTCACCTCCCCGGCCGGTGACGTCTCGCGGGTGAGCGGGCTGTCGCCGCCGCCGCACCTCTACGCGCGCTACCAGATCATGGACCGGGTGGCCGCGGGGCTCGGCGTGTTCGTGCCCTTCGGCGCCTCCTCGAGCTGGCCGGAGGGCTGGGAGGGCCGCTACCGCACCACCGGCTCCACGCTGAACGTGTGGAACATCAACCCGGAGGTGGCGGTGCAGGTGCACGACCGGGTGCGGCTGGGCGCGGGCGTGCAGATCCTCCGCGGCACCGTGCTGCTCTCGCGCGCGCTGGGCTTCGTGGACAGCGACGGCGAGGTGGAGCTCGGCGGCGGCGCGTGGGGCACCTCCTTCAACGTGGGCACCGAGGTCGAGCTGGTGAAGGACATGCTCACCTTCGGCGCCTCCTACCGCCCGGGTCCGCGGCTCGACTTCGAGGGCGAGGCCGGCTTCACCGGCGTTCCCGCCGAGTTCCAGTCACGGCTGCGCGGGATGGGCGTGAGCACCTCGGTGGACCTGCCGGACGCGGTGTTCGCCGGCTTCGGGTTCCGGGCGCTGGAGGATCGGCTGCGCATCGGGCTCGACGCGCACTGGTACGACTGGTCGTCCTTCCAGGAGCTGCGGCTGAACTTCGAGGACGAGGCCCTCTCCACCGTGTCCCCCAAGCGGTGGACGGACACCGTCAGCTTCCACCTCGGCGGTGAGTACCGCGTCACCCGCGCCCTGAGCGCGCGGCTGGGCGCCTCGTGGGATCCCACCCCGTCGCCGCAGGACACCCTCACCCCCGACCTGCCGGACGCCGATCGGCTTCGCGCCTCGGTGGGCGTGGGCTACCGGCTGGGCGACTTCCAGATCGACGCCGCCTACCAGTTCGTGACGCTGATCGACCTGGAGAGCACCTCGCCGGTGTTTCCGGGCACCTACGGCGGCAACGCGCACGTGGTGGGGCTGACCCTGGGCTGGAAGACGCCGTTCTAGGCGGGCCGCTCGAGCGGCCTACTGCACGGGCAGGCGGATCGCCTGCAGCGTGCCGTCGTAGCGGTACCAGAGGATGCGCCCCCGCCCGATGCTCGGTGCCCCGAGCGTGGGCGCGTCCGACTCGAAGCGGTTGAGCACCTGGCCGGTCCGGACGTCCAGCAGCTCCAGAGTGCTCCCTTCGAACCCTTCCCGGTTGCTGGCGACCACGAGCAGGTCGCCCGTGCTGGGCATCCCCGCCATCACGAAGCCCGGCGGCGTGTGACGCCAGCGCTCCGCGCCGGTCGCCGGATCCACCGCCACCACCGCGCCCGGTTCTCCCGAAGGCGTCTCCCCTCCGGCGGCGATGAGCAGGCCGTGCGCGAAGGTGGGGGACACCAGCGAGCTCTGGCCCATCATCGGATCGCCGGGGACCGCGATCTCGACCTCCCAGAGAGGACCGCTCCCGAGGTCGTCGCGCAGAAGCGCATAGACGCGCCCGTCCTTGTTGGCGCTCGCCACAAGCTCGCGTCCGGCTGCATCGGTGAAGAGCGTGGGCGAGGCGCCGAAGTCGCTGTTGCCCTCGGGCGCCGGACGCCGGTTCTGCCAGTGATCGATGAGGCTGAGTCCCTGTGCATCGAAGGTGGCGAACGCCTGCGAGAGCGGGAGGTCGTCGTACGGCTGGCCGGCGGGGTCTCCCGTGGTGACGTGGACGACCGCGGCCTCTTCGTCCACCGAGAGGCTGCTCCACACCGAGCTGCCCTTCCGGCCCTCGGGGTTGAGCGGGGTGGCCGATAGCGCCCGTGACCGCAGGTCGACCGAGAGGACCCGGCTGTCCACCGGCGCGCACTTGAAGCTCGCGCCCACGCCGAGGAACACCTTGCCGAGCCGCGCGGAGACGGCGGGCGAGGACTGCACGAACTCGCCGTCCGCGTGCGGATCCGCGACCTGCACCTCCCAGAGCATCGTGCCGTCCTCTTCGGCCAGCGCGTAGAGCCGCCCGTCCGGAGACGCGGCCAGCACCGCCCCTTCGTGCAGCGCCGCCGCCGCGTAGAAGCCGTGCGGGCGCGGGACGTCGTCGCAGGCGACCTCGAAGACGTGGTTGAGCGTGCGGCTCCAGCGCACGGCGCCGGTGTCCGCCTCGAGCGCCACCACCCTGCCGGAGAAACCCGTGGTGGCGACCACGGTGTCGCCGGCGATCACCGGCTGCGTCCAACCGTACTCGCCGAGCTCCGCCATCCAATCCAGGGAGGCAGCCCGCGCGTCGTCCGCGGTGACGGAGCCGGGGATGGTCCAGGTGCCCTCCACGTTCCCGCGGTACTGCGGCCAGTCGCCGCCTCCCCGTGGCGGCGGCGGCGGTGGCTCCTCCTCCTCGCCGCCCGGGTCGGGAGCGCCCGGGAGGGGCAGTCCATCCGACGGCGCGTCCTGATCTCCAGGCGCCGGGCGGGCGGTGGCCGGCGCACAGGCCAGGCTTGTCGCGGCGAGCACGAGCGCGGCCACCGAAAGAAGTGCGCTTGGGAACGAACCGGCGGCGCGGGGAACGAGGCACGGACGGAGAGCGGGCGGGTGGCGCTGGGCGTTCATGGCGGGCTCCGGGAAGACCCGGCACGTTGCTCACGAAGGCGTGGCGCGGCGACCCGTCCACCGGAACACGCGGTCCGTCGCGCAGCCGCCCCACGCGGTGGGCGCGCGATGCCGATGCCCCGGCGTTGCCGAGGATCAGCTCCCGGGCCACTCGTGGACCGGCCGGCCCTCGAGCGAGAGCTCCTGGTACCGGTCGAGCACGCGGGCCAGCGCGTCCGCACGGGGCATCTGCGCCTCGTAGGCGGCGAGCGCGCGCCGCTGCCACCTCGCGCCGGAGGTGCGCAGGCGCGCGCGCTCGCGGATCAGGTCCAGCAGCGGCGCGTAGTCGCTCGTGGCCACGCCGTGACGTTCGAGCCCGGAGGCCGCGAGGTCGCACAGCCGGGGCAGAAGGTCCGCCAGGGGCAGAGGCCTTGGCGAGGGCGCGAGGGCGGTGGGCCAGAAGAGCTCCGCGTCCACGCCATCCCGCGCGGCGCGGTGGAAGTTCTCGCGGGCGAAGAGGAAGGGCATCCCCGGGAGCAGCCGGTCCACCTCCTCCTCCAGCCCGAGGGTGAGCCCGAGGAGGAAGGCGGCGTTGGCCATCATGTCCACCACGGTGGGTCCTGCGGGCAGCGCGCGCAGCTCGATGCGCAGGTGGCCTTCGTCCACCGGATCGTAGACCGGCCGGTTCCAGGTGTAGACGGTGCCGTAGTGGAGGCGCAGCTCGGCGAGCTCGGGGACGCGTCCTTCGGCGAGCGCGTGCCGCGGGGACGAGTCGGCGAGGATGGGGAGCAGGGGCTGGTGGAGCGCCACCGCCTCGCGGAAGAGCTCGAGCGCGCCCTGGCGGACCCAGCCGCGGCCGAAGGAGACGCGCGCCGGCGGTGCCCAGTCCGCGGGCAGGTCACCGCGGTCGTCGGTGCTCTGGCGGAAGAGGGCCACCCGGGTCTCGTCCCACAGCCGCTTCTGCAGGAAGAAGGGCGAGTTGGCGGCGAGCGCGAGCGCGGGTGCTGTGGCGAGCTGCGCGGCGTTGTAGGCGGCGGCGAAGCGGCGCGGCGGCACCCGCAGGTGGAGCTGCAGCGAGGTGTTGGCGCCCTCCAGGGTCACGTCCTCCCACTCGAGGTGCAGCGTGTCCTCGCCGGAGACCGCCACCCGGAACGGCGCGCCCTGCCGGAGCCTGCGCAGCCCGTTGTTCAGCGCCCGGTAGCGCGGCAGCGGGGTGAGCCCCCACAGCCGCACGTGGTCCGCGCGCAGCGTGGGGAGGATGCCCACCGTCACCACCCGGGCGCCCTGCCCCCGCGCGGCACTGCGGACGATCGCCAGCGCCTCCTCGCCGTCCGCCCTCAGCCGCTCGAAGGGGGTGCCGGTCAGCGGACCGGGCGTGAGGTTCAGCTCGAGGTTGAAGCGCGACAGCTCGTTGGTCACCCGCGCGTCCGCGGCCTTCTTCTGCACCTCGAGGTTCATGGGCAGCGGGTTGCCGCCGTCGTCGACGAGGAAGAGCTCCAGCTCCGCGCCCACGGTGGAGGGGCCCTCGCCGAAGCCCTCCTTCCCCATCACCTCGGCGAGCACCTCCACGCACTCGTGCAGCCGTTCGGAGAAGCGCGCGTACTCGTCGTCGGTGAAGGTGTCCCGGTCGATGGAGAGGCCCATGCGCCGGGGAGATAGACACGTGGCCTTCCGGCTGCACCTCCGGGCAGCTTCACGCAGGCCTTCCCGTTGATCAGGTGACGCGTCTGGCGCTCAGCCCTCGCGCGGAGAGGTGCTCCGCAGGCTGCCGGCGCCCTCGCGCTGGGCGGGTCGGGTGACCATCTCCACCAGGCCGGTGAAGAGGTGGGCCTCGGTGTAGACGCGGCGCAGCGAGGTGAGCTCGGGGACGACGCTCGCGGTGGGCCGCTCGAGCCACTGCAGCACCTTCACCTGGCCGTGGTGCCGGAAGGGGCGCATCAGCTCCTTCGGACACTCCTTGAGGTAGCGGCGGACCAGCGGGCGCAGCGCCTTCTCGAACTGGCGGCCCATGCGCTCGTGGCGGCGGGCGCGGTCGAGCGTGCCGTCGAACGCGGTGGAGATGTGGAAGAGCTCGTGGAGGATCGTCTCCACCCGTTCGCGCGGGGTGCTGTCGCGGAAGAAGAGCGGCCGCAGGGTGATGCTGTAGAGCATCTTCCGGCCGGCGATGCGGACGATGGGCTTTCTGCGCCCGGTCTCCTTCTCCACGCTCTTGCCGTCGGCGAAGGCGAGGGGCTTCACCGTGCCGCGGGAGGCCCGCCGGGCTTCGCCTGCGACGACGAGGATCCGCGAGGCGCGCACATGCGAGAACTCCGGCATCCGCCGGGAGATGTCGCGGATGAGCTGCGCGATGGCGCGGTTGAGGTCGGGGCGGTCGGGCACGAAGCGATGGGCATCCTACCTGAAAAGCGATAAACCCCGGCCCCATGAAGCAGACGCGGCCCCTCCCTCTTCTCGGCGCGCTGGCAGCGCTGGCCCTCTTCGGCTGCAGCCCGGATCCCGAGCCGGTCCCGGACGCAGGCATCGACGACACCTGCGGGATCGACTGCGAGGCGCAGAACCGCTTCGGCCTCATCGCCGACCGCTGCTTCGAATACTCGGACACGCAGGACCGGCAGGACTCGCCGACCATCGGCGCGCTCGTGCGTCCGGTGCGCGAGCTCGAGGGCGGGGTGAAGGTCATCCCCGTGGAGTACTCGGAGAGCGGCGTGGGCAGGATGGAGGACCTGTTCATGATCGTCGGCGGCGAGCTCCGCCTGGCGCGCCGCACCTTCACCGCCTCGGGGGACCGGGTGGACTACCGCGACGAGGCCTCGAACATCATCGGCGTCACCTGGCTGCAGCCGGACACCAGCGCCGGACAGAACTTCTCCACCCAGGCGCACGCGGACGTGCTCGCGGGCGGACAGGGCTCGAACCAGCCCACCACCTTCACCGTCGTCGCCTCGGCGCCCACGCCGGGCGAGGAGCGCGTGCCGCACGGGCACTTCCCGGACTCGGTGAAGCTGCTCTTCAACGAGACCCGCCCGCCCCCGCACGGATTGGACTCGCGCCGGGTGTTCCAGCAGGACCTCGGCTTCACCCTCTTCTCCTCGTCGTTCACGCTCGCGGGCAGCTCGCCGCGCGAGTTCCGCCTCCAGGGCGTGCGCGACGTGGGCACCGAAGAAGGCGGCACCCACACCTGCGGCTTCGCCGGTCCGTAACCCCCTTCGCTCAAGGAGCCGCGCCATGGTTCGACTTCCCCCGCCTGCCCTCCGCTTCAGTGCCGCGCTCGTGGCCCTCGTCTTCGCCGCCGCGTGCTCGGGCAAGCAGGTCGCGCCGGTGGAAGAGGGCCCCGCGCCGGAGCTCTCCGAGCAGCGGCTGGAGCTCGATCAGGACGTCACCACCTTCCGGCTCGCGTTCAGCGGCACGGTCTCCTCCGAGGTCGAGGCCACGGTGGAGAGCGCGAAGTGGGAGCACGTCATCGACGGCAAGGTGATGCGCAGCGGCGAGGAGAAGCTGGATGTGGCCGTGCCCGCGGGCGGCAAGGCGCCCATCGAGGTGAAGGTCGCCAACCGCTACGTGGAGAGCGCCGAGGAGCTGGAGTCGTTCGCGAAGATGGAGGGCTCGCTGCTGACCGCGCTGCGCGGGACGCTGGTGGTCCGGGCGGGAGGCGCCGTCCACGAGCTGCCCTTCGGCCGGTCGCGCGAGGTCCGTCCGCCGCGCATGCCGAGCGTCCGGATGCACTCGCTGGATGCGGCGCGGTACTCCGATGAGGAGGCCAACATCATCTTCTACCTGGGCATCGTGAACCCGAACCCGTTCATGCTCGGGGTGGGCGGGCTCGACTACAAGGTGACGGTGGCGGGCCAGGAGATCGCCCGCGGCACGCGCGCCAGGGCGGAGAAGGTCAACCCGTCCTCCACCGGCGTCTACGAGCTGCAGTACCCCATCCGCTCCGACACGATGCAGAAGGACGTGAAGGAGATGCGGGCGCTGATCAAGGGCGGGCAGCTCCCCTGGGTGATCGAAGGCGAGCTGCACGGCGACCTCTACCGGGTCCCGTACAAGCTCGAGGGCACCGTGCACCTGCCGCCGCCGTCGCGCTGAACCCGCTTGCCGATCTTCCGACTCGATCCGGACAGCGAAGGCTTCCCCGATCCGCGGCTCGCCGACGCGTCCGGGCTGCTCGCGGTAGGCGGCGACCTGCGGCCGATGCGGCTGCTCAACGCATACGCGCTGGGCATCTTCCCCTGGTACTCGGAAGGGCAGCCCATCCTCTGGCACTCGCCGGATCCGCGCTTCGTGCTGGAGCCGTCGCGGTTCCACCTGCCGCGGTCTTTGGCGAAGACGATGAGGCGGGGCGTGTACGAAGTCCGCTTCGACACCGACTTTGCCTCGGTGATCCGCGCCTGCGCCCGGACCGCGAGGCCCGGCCAGCAGGGGACGTGGATCACCTTCGCGATGCAGCGCGCGTACATCGAGCTGCACCGGCTGGGGTTCGCGCACTCGGTGGAGGCGTGGCGGGAGGGCGAGCTCGTCGGTGGGCTCTACGGCGTGAGCCTGGGCTCGGCGTTCTTCGGCGAGAGCATGTTCGCGCTCGCGCCGGACGCATCCAAGGTGGCCTTCGCCGCGCTGGTGGAGCGGGTGACCGGCTGGGGCTTCACCCTCATCGACTGCCAGCAGGAGACCGAGCACCTCGCGCGCTTCGGCGCCGAGCCATGGCCCCGCGAGCGCTTCCTCGACGCGCTGGACGCGGCGCTGGAGGGGGAGACGCGCGTGGGGCCGTGGACGGTTCCGGGCGAGCCTGCGCCCGGCATGTAGGTCCCCGCCCGCCGTCAGCGGGACGTGTTCGCCCGCGTCGTGGGTGCCGCCGGTTGCGCGTCTTCGCTATCGCTCGGAAGGTGACGAGACGAAGTCGACGCCCGTCACGTCCCCGCCGTCGACGACCACCTGGCGCGAGGCGGGGGTGAAGGTCCCGCGGGAGTGGCTCGGGGTGACGAGGTAGGTCCCGTTCGGCATCGCGGGCAGCGCGTAGTTCCCGAGCCAGTCCGCGATGGCGGTCCGGCCGCCTGCGCTCACCGTTGCGCCCGCCAGGGGCACTCCGTCCGAGGTGAGGAGCCTGCCGCGGATGAGGTAGCTGGCCCCGGGCGTCACCTCGAAGTCGAGGTCCTCCACGTCCACGCTCACGTTCACCGGGTTGGTGAAGAGGGGCATGAGCGTGGAGCCGTTCTTCATCGCGAAGAGGCTGTAGGTCCCGAAGGGCACGTTCCGGATCTGGTAGCGGTAGCGCCCGGTGCCAGCGCGCGTCGTGATCCCGATCCGCACGCCGTCGGAGACCGTGGCGAAGGCGCCGTTTCCGTGGAGCACTCCGGAGAGCGTGTACATCCGCTCCTTGAAGTCCATCCCGTGAAGATCCGAGTCCAGGGTGACGGGGTTCGTGAAGTTGACCGGATCCAGGTGGCGTCCCGACGCGTACGTGGCGGTCAGCGCGTAGGTGTGGCCATCGGGCAGCCCGGTGAACGCGTACTCGCCCGCGGCGGTGGTGGTGGTCTCGTGGATGCCGGCCCGCACGCGAACGCCTGCCAGCGGTGCTCCCGCACTGGTCACCCGCCCGGTGATGGTGCGGGTGGGCCGTGGCTGCGCGTCGTAGTCGGCGTTCACGACGTCACCCGGACCGCCCGGGATGGGGTGGACGAAGCGCGGCGTGAAGACGTAGTCCGGATGGACCACGGTCAGCGGGAGGCTCGCCGTGCCCAGGCGGGTCAGCCGGTAGACGCCCTGGCTGTCCGTCCAGGTGGTCCGGGCCCCCGAGGTGACGCGCACCCCTTCCACCGGCTCTCCGTCGTGGCGGATGACGCCGCTCACCACGCGCCCGCCACCGCTTCCCACGGTGATCAGCTTCGAGACGGTGACGGCGTTCCCCTTCAGGTCGCTGACGGTGCAGCGCACGTTGTAGCGGCCGGGCTGGCCGAACGGGTGGGTGACCGCGGTCTCGTTGCCGAGGGTCTGGCCGTCGTCGAAGTCCCAGTAGTACGCGAGGAAGTCCCTCTGGCGGTTGAACGCGGTCACGCGCAGCTCGACCTTCTCCCCGGGCAGGAGCCGCTCGCTGCTGGCGGTGAGGCTGGCCGTGGGCGGGGTCCCCGGCGGCGGCGACACGGAGATGGCCACGTCGACGAAGCCGGGCGTGCCCGTGCCAACCGACATCGGCGTGATGTGCACGTTCGCGGCGCGGTCGCTGTACGTCCGTCCCACGACGAGCGTGGAGTCGTAGCTGCCCGCGGAGGTGTTCGTCGGCGTGTGCGGCGTCAGATCGAGCATCTGGCTCTGTCGCGTCGGGATCCGATGGACGAGGTTGAAGCCGATCCCGTTCAGGTGGTGGGGCCTGCCGGCGATGGGGCGGTACTCGAGCGCGTACGAGTGGTTGCCGTCCTTCTGGATGGCCAGCGCCTGGGTGCCGCTCGCGGGCTGCTGGAAGTCGTAGAGCCGGTAGACG
>CAZCWA010000050.1:0-16730 GCA_964502265.1 uncultured Myxococcaceae bacterium
GCATGGCGATGAAGAGGAAGCGCACGTAGGAGAGCTGCTTGCCGGGCCTGTCCGGACCGCTGCGGTAGGGCGGCTCCACCACCAGCCCGCCGATCTCCGTGGGGCCCTCGTAGTTGTAGCCGATGGAGAGGACCTTGTGCTTCTGGTGCACGTCCAGCGAGGCGGAGTAGTGCTCGCGCTCGCTCACGTCGAAGAAGATGTGCGGGGCTTCGCGCGTGCCGTGCTGCGCGATGATCATGCTGGTGCCGATGATCCGCTCGTTGCGCAGGTCCTCGAGCACGAAGAGGTACTCGCGTTCGAGGGGGTCGCGGATCTTCCCCGCGAAGCTCTTCACCGACTTGTCGATCAACGCGGAGAGCGCCCCGTCGTTGTTGGGGAGGTTCATGGTGTTGAGGACAGCCGCCAACCTCTTGAGGGCCGGCAGGTCGCTCTTGGTCACATCGCGCAGAAGGAGCATGGCAAGACCCTTCCCGACGTACCGACGACGGAGGCCGAAGGACACACGCGCGGGAGGGGCCGGGCAGCATACACCAGCCCACCCGGCGGATGAACCCGGAGAGGCGATGGCGCACGGCGGAATGTCCAGCGTCGGGCCTCTCCGGTCGCCTGCTTGCGGAGCCGTGGCGTTCGGGCAGATTGCCGCGCCATGTCCACGCACAACGAGCGCAACAAGCTGAAGGCGGTCCTGATCGGCGGCACGGGTTACGGCGGCGCGGAGATTCTCCGGCGGCTCCTCTTCCATCCCCACGTGGAGGTCGCGCGCGTCACCGCGGTGGACAACATCGGCAAGCGGGTGGGCGAGGTGCACCTGAACCTCGCCGGGCTCGCCGGCGACCTGACCTTCCAGCAGATGCCGCCCGCCGAGGCGGTGGCCGGGATGGACGTGGCGTTCCTCGCCATGCCGCACAAGACGACCGCGAAGGTGGCGCTGGAGATCCTCTCCTCCGGCGTGCGGATCGTGGATCTCTCGGGCGACTTCCGTCTCCGCGACGCGCAGAAGTACGCGAAGTACTACGGCGTCGAGCACCCGAAGCCCCAGATGCTCACCGAGGGCGCGTTCACCTACGGGATGCCGGAGCTCAACCGGGAGGCGATCAAGAAGGCGCGCTACATCGCCTCGCCGGGCTGCTTCGCCACCACCATCGCGCTGGGGCTCTTCCCGCTCGCGCGCGCCGGCAAGCTGAAGGGGCCGGTGCACACCGTGGCCGCCACCGGCTCGTCGGGCTCGGGCGCCAACCCGCAGATCACCACCCACCACCCGCTGCGCGCGTCGAACATGCGGACGTACAAGCCGCTCGATCACCAGCACGTGCCGGAGATCGTCCAGACGTTGAAGGCCGCGGGCGCAGGCGACGTGGACCTCGAGTTCGTGCCCATCTCGGCGCCCCTGCCGCGCGGCATCTTCGCGTCGTCGTTCGTGCACCTGCCGGCCTCCACCACGCAGGAGGAGCTCGAGGCGCTGTGGCGCGACTGCTGGAAGAACGAGCCCTTCGTCCGCTACGTCACCGGCCGTCAGCCCGAGGTCATCGGCGTGGCGCAGTCGAACTACGTGGAGACCGGGTTTCAGCTCGGGCCGGTCACCGGGGACACGCGGCGGGTCGTCTGCTTCAGCGCGCTGGACAACCTGGTGAAGGGCGGCGCGGGGCAGGCCATCCAGGCGTTCAACGTGATGATGGGCTTCGACGAGCGTCTGACGCTCGCGGAGCCGGGGCTGTGGCCGTGACCTCGGCGCTGGCGGCGGCGAAGGGCCGCTGGTTCGTGGTGAAGATCGGCGGGGAGCTCGCGCAGGACCGGAAGCGGCTGGCGTCGACCATTGGCCGCGCGGTCCGGGGCTTCCTCGACGCGGGCGTGAAGGTCTGCGTGGTCCACGGCGGCGGACCGCAGGCGACGGAGCTGACGAAGCGGCTGGGCCTCGAGCCGAACATGGTGGGCGGGCGGCGGGTGACGGACGAGGCCACGCTCGAGGTGGTGAAGATGACGCTCGCCGGGCAGGTGGCGGTGGACGTGGCGGCGTCCTTCCGGATCGCGGGCGTGCCGGCCATCTGCACCTCCGGCGTCTCGGCGGGGCTGGTGACGGCGAAGAAGCGGCCCCCGAAGGTGGTGAGCGGCGCGGGCCCGGACCCGGTGGACTTCGGATTGGTGGGGGACGTGACCGGCGTGGACACCGCGCTGCTCGACCGGCTCGCGGAGGCGGGCGTGGTCCCGGTGCTGAGCTCGCTGTGCGGTGACGCGGACGGCACCGTGCTCAACGTCAATGCGGACACCGTGGCCACCCGGGTGGCGGCGGAGCTTCGTGCCGCACGGCTGTTCCTCGTCTCCAACGTGCCCGGCGTGCTGCGGGACAGGGACGACAGGACCTCGCGCATCCCCACCCTCACCCCCGACGAGGCGCGCGCGCAGATCGCCTCCGGCGTCATCCAGGGCGGGATGATCCCCAAGGTGGAGGAGAGCCTCGAGATGCTGAAGCAGGGCGTGGAGGCCATCCACATCCTCGGGCTCGAGGAGGAGGACGCGCTCTTCCGCGAGGCCAGCGAGCCCGGGAGCGTGGGGACCGCGTTCTTGAAGTAGCTGCACGGGCAGACCCCGGAACCCGGAGGAGGAATCCATGAGCGGCGAAGGTCGGCTGAGGATCATCAGAGCGCTGTGCCTCACCTGGTGGGCGGTCGGCATCGCCGGTTGCGCGGAGAGCCGTGCGCCGGCGGCGGTGCCGGAAGAGACGACGGTCGAGCACACGCGGGCCATCTCGGCGCAGAACGGCGCGGTGGCGCACATGCGCGGCTGGCGGTGGCAGGACCTCATGTCGAACATGCAGGCGATCCGGGATGCGGGCTTCACCGCGATCCTCATCTCGCCGCACACCTCGACCTGCGGCGGCGGCTTCAGCGACGGCTACGATCCGTACGACTTCCGGAACTTCACCAGCCGCTTCGGCAACGAGAACGAGCTGTGGTGGCTCATCCAGACGGCGCACCACTTCGGCGTTCGCGTCTACGCGGACATGGTCATCAACCACATGTGCGCGTCGAACCATTCGTATCCGCGCTTCAGTTGGAACGACTTCCATCACCACGGCGCGATCACCGACTGGAACGACCCCTGGCAGGTGGAGAACGGGGACCTCTTCGGCCTCAACGACCTCGCGCAGGAGTCGCCGTACGTGCGGGGCGAGCTGTGGAACTTCCTCGTGAAGACCAACAACATGGGCTTCGACGGCTACCGGTTCGACGCGGCGAAGCACGTGCCCGTCTGGTACTGGCGCGACCACGTCATCAACAACACCAACGCGTGGGGGAAGCTCTCCTTCGGCGAGGTCTACGACGCGAACCTCGCGGTGCTCCAGAAGTACGTGGACACCGGGATGATGGTCACTGACTACAACCTCTACGACGCGGTGCAGAAGGCGTTCCGGTTCGGCGGCGATCTGAGGGTGCTGGATGGGGCGGGGTACGCGGCCGTCGACGGCCGGAAGGCGGTCACCTTCGTGGAGAACCACGACGTGGGGCCGCCGCCGAACCGCCACCTCGCGCAGGCGTTCCTCGCCGCCTACCCGGGCTACCCCATCTTCTACGACGTGAACCTGTACGACCCGGTGCTGCAGAACCTGGTGTGGATCCACAAGCACCTCGCCAACGGCCGCTACCTCCTGCGCCACAAGGATCAGAACACCTTCGTCTTCGAGCGCGAGGGCAACCTGCTCGTGGGCATCAACCAGACGAACGGCTGGGTGAGCCGGTGGGTGGACACGAGCTGGAGCAACACGAAGCTCCACGACTACACGGGCCACGGCGCGGACCTCTGGACCCAGGGTGATCGCCGCTTCCAGATCTGGATCCCGCCCATGGGCTACGTGATGTACGCGCCGTAGCGGCCGCGCGGATCATCCCTCCCGGTTCGGCCCCACCAGCCGCGGTTCATCGTCCTTCGGTTGCCCGCCCGCGAGCCGGCGCAGGTTCGTGCGCCAGCGCTCCGCGAGCTGGGGGACCTCGGCCAGCGCGGCCGCGGCGTCGCGATCCACCGGGCGCCCGTGCATCACAGCGTTCGCGCGGGCCACCGGCCAGGCAGGCCACGGACGCTCCACCAGCCGGAGCACGTCGCCCGGCGCCACGCGGCCTTCACGCAGCACGCGCAGGTACCAGCCGGTGCGTCCGGTGCGTTGCATCTGCAGCGCCAGGTCCTTCCGGCGCCAGCGCCGCGACTGCTTCCAGCAGGGCTGCCGCGGCTGGGCGACCTGCACGACCGCCCCGCCCAGCTCGTAGGTGTCTCCGATGCAGACGTCGGCCTCCAGCGCACCTTCGAGCACGAGGTTCTCGCCGAACGCACCGGGCCCCACGTCGGGGCGCTGGAGCAGGTCCCGCCAGAAGTCGAGGTGCTCGGAGGCGCTCGCCAGCACGGCCTTTTCCGGGCCGCCGTGCAGCGCGCGATCGGCCACGGCATCGCCGTCGAAACCTTCCCGTCCGAGCCAGAGAGGACCTTCGACCGCATCCTTCACGATCGCCGACTCCCACGGCCGGTCGAAGGGATGGCTGGCGCCTTCGGTCCCGTACTTCCTCGGCTGGCCCACGCGGAGCGAGTGGATCCGGATCATCCGCGTTCTCTACCGTGAACCCCGGCGCGCCGCAGCGGGGAGCCTGGGCGGCTCCGGGACAGGGCCCGGCGGAACCCGGCAGCCATGCTAAAGGGGCGCGCATGGCAAACAGTGCTTCACCCTCGCGCCTCATCGCCCTGCTCATCCTGGCAGCCGCAGCCTCCGGATGCGTCCGCACCACCCAGGACGTTCAGCGCGACTACGCCCAGAAGCTCCGTCCGGTGGAGTTCGGCCAGCACGTGCCCGCGGCTCCCGCTGAACCCGCGCAGGTGAAGCGCGTCCGCGTCTATGCCGACGACGACTATCAGGTACAGGCGGGTGACTGGCAGGCGCGGGTGCTCGCGCAGGTGCGACGGGCGAATGCGGCGCTGGTGACGGACCTCGGGGTGAGCCTGGAGGTCGAGTCCCTGCGAAGCTGGCCACGCGAGGACCGCGCGGTTCCGCTCGAGGAGTCGCTCGTGCAGTTGGAGGCCCATGACCCGGGGGAGGACGTGGACTGGGTGGTCGGGCTCGTCTCGTCCAGCCAGATCTTCTCCGCCTCGCACCACCACCTCGGCATGGCCCGCTTGTTCGGGCGGCACTTCGTCCTGCGCGGGATGGACTCTCCGGCGGAGGCGCAGCACCTCTCGCGGCTGCTCGACAAGCTCCCGGCGGGAGAACGGGAAGCGCTGTTCCGCGAGCGGCGGCTGCACAAGGAGACGGCGATCTTCCTGCACGAGTGGGCCCACACCCTGGGCGCCTTCCACGACCGCACGGTGGACTGGCTCATGTCGCGCACCTACGACGAGCATCAGGCGCTTTTCTCCGAACCCACCGTGGGACTCCTGCGACTGGGCCTGCGTCATCGCGACCAGAAGGCTGCCGAGGCGAGGAAGGCCTGGGCGGAGGCGTACCGCGGGCACGTGAACACGATGGGCTCTTCGGACTGGCACGAGGAGTCGCGCGCACAGGCTCTTCGGGACGTGGAGCAGGTACTGGAAGGGAAGGGTGGCCCGGTACAGGCGGCGCTGGGGAAGGCGGACCGCCTGCGCTTCAACGAGGCCGTCCGTCTCTTCAACGCCGGGAAGTTCTCCGAAGCGGACGCGCAGCTTTCGCCGCTCGTGGCCCAGCATCCGGCGCATGCGGACATCCAGGAGTTGGGCTGCCTCGTCTCGCACCGGCACGCGCCCTCGGATGTTCAGACACTTCGGCGTTGCGCCCTGGCTGCGTCGTTGCCCGATGCACGGGCGAACGCGCACCTTCTTCTCGCGCACGTTCGGCTGGAGGGCGCGGACGTGGCGGGAGGTCTCGCCGATCTCGCGCGCGCACAGGCGCGTCTCGCCGCCGGGGAGCCCAACGCGGAAGGGTGGCTCTACCTCGCGAGCCTGGGCCAGCGGGCGTCCGCGCCTTCGGTGGTGGAGAGCGCGGTGGCGCGCCTGTCCTCGCGCCCCGATCATCGGACGCTGGGCGAGACGGCTGCGCTGGCGGAGCTGGACCGCCAGTACCAGGCGCGCTTCGGCCGGGCCCTGCCGAGGTGAGGCGCCTCCGATACTGCGCCTTCGTGCTCGTGCTCCTGCTCGCGGGCTCGATCACCGGCTGCGCCGCCACGCGCTCGCACCGGATGAACGTGCTCTCGCAGCAGGAATGGTCGGTGGTGGAGACGACCAGCGTGCGGCTGTGGGCCGCCGCGCCACCGGAGGACGTGCGCGCTGTGGCGCTGAACCTCGAGCGGATGATCCGGGCGTTCGAGTTCACCGGGCTGCTCCAGTTGGCGCACCCGATCGACGTCGTGCTGCTCGACTCCAATGACATGACGATGCTCTTCACCGAGGGCGCGCAGAGCGTGATCAACCGGAGCGATTCACACCGTGTTCTCGTGCTGCGGCGCCCGCGTGCGTCCGCCCCTTCGCCCACAGGAGACGCCCTCGGGGCCTGCGCGCTCGCATCCGTCTTCGCCGATGCCGCGCTTCCCGCCTGGGTCCGCGCGGGGCTGGAGACGTATCTCGATGGGGCGCAGGTGCAGGAAGAGGGCACCGTTCTCCTTGGCCGCCCCCACTTGCAGGACCAGACGTTCGCGCGTTCCTCGCAGTTGCTTCCGCTCTCTTCCCTCCGAAAGCCGGACGTTCGATGGACGGATCGCGCGAGCGCCTCCGCCTGGGGCTACTTCCACTTCCTCTTCTCCACCGAGCAGGAGCGCTTCGAGGCGTGGGTGAAGGAGGTGCGCGAAGGCGCCGACGCGGATGCGGCCTTCACCCGCCAGTTCGGCGCCGACGAGCGCGCGCTTCGCGAAGCCGTGCAGCGGCACCTGGCGCCAGACGCATTGCCCGCGTTGAGAATCGAGAGCACGGATGTTCGCGTCGTGCGCGAGCGGCGGGCGCGTCCAGCGGAGGTGCACGTGACGCTGGCGAAGGTGTGGTTCGCGCATCGCAACACGGGCACGGCCGTGTCCGCAGCGGAGCGTGAGATGGAGGCGCACCTCACGCGGGCGCTGGAGCTGGAGCCCCTGAACGACGAAGCGCTGTTCCTCCACTTCCATCACCACGCACAGACGGCGGGTGGACGGGCTGCGGCCGTGCAGCGCGCACGCGGGTTGCTGGCGGAGCATCCGGAGCTCGGACACGTCTGGATGGCGCTCGGGCAATTGCTGGGGACCGCAGAGACGCCGAGCGACGAGGCGCTGTTGGCGTACCAGCGCGCGCGGGCGCGTCTCGGCGACCACCCGACGGTGCTGAACAACCTCGCGTGGGAGCTCGTGCTGCGCGGGCGATATGCGGAGGCACTGCCGCTGGCGCAGCGTGCCCTCGCGAGTGAGCCCGGGAGCCGGAACTTCAACAGCACGCTGGGGCGGGCGCTGGTCGGGCTCGGGCGCTGCGAGGAGGGGCTGTCGCGCTACCGCACCACGGTCACCGTCTCGCCGCGGAGTGAAAGGGACGCGTGGCGCGTGAAGCTGGCAGAGCTCGAGGCGCAGTGCGCCCAGGGCACGAAGTCCGAAACCCTTCCGCGCGCCTTGTAGACCCGCACGGTCTGGCGAGGCTCACCTGGCCCCGTCGAGCTGCCCGAGCGCCTTCTCCGCCCGCTCCACGTCGCGTGAGAGCTCGTTCACGTAGCGCTCCCGCTCCTCGCTCTGCCACTCCTCGGCGCTGAAGCGCGCGAGCGGGTACGTCTGCGTCCGGTGGACCTGGCCCCGGAGTGACTGCAGCAGCTCCCGGTCCGGATCGCCGCTCTCGCGCAGGAGGAAGCCCTCCACGTCGCGCAGCACCAGCGGCAGGGCAGGGCGTTCGTCGACGAGCAGCTTCCCGAAGACGGTCAGCGCCGCCTCGCGACGGCCGGGCGCCAGCTCCTCGTTGAAGGTCAGAAGCGCGAACGGCCGTCCCTCCGCGTCGTCCACCCGGCCGGTGATCACGTAGCGGCCCGGGCGGCGCACCTCGAGGCCCACGTGCAGGTTCAGCGATCCGTCGTCGATGGTCTCGCGCACGGTGCCGGTGAAGCGCGCGGGCGATGACGGGGTATAGAGCACGTCGAAGAGCGCGCGGCGGGTGAGCTCTCCGCTGCGCACCTCGAGGTGGACCCGGAGCGTTCCCTCGTAGAGCGCGAAGCCGTCCCGCGATGGCGTGAGCGAGGCGACGAAGCCGCCGGCCTGGCCTTCGCCGGTGCTGCTGCCGTCCGGCGAGAAGGTGAGTGGGATCTCCGAGAGCGCCAGCGCCCCCGGCCGATGCTCCGCCTCGCGCGCCCCCGCCTTCAGCACCTCGCAGGGCGCCGGGGCACCTTCGCGGGTCTGGCAGCGCACGAAGAAGTGGACCGTCTCGTCTCCGGTGAGGAACACGCGGTCCTGGCGGAGGAGGATCCGGACCGCGCCTTCGGCATCGAGCGGCAGGTCGCGCTCGGGCTCTGCGGGATGCACCTGATCCGGGTGCTCCGAGATGGGCCGCGAGTGCGGCGGATAGCGCGTGGCCTCGATGTACGCGTCCAGCGTGTGCCGGGCCCTCTCGAGCCGCTTCTCCCAGACCCGCTTCGCCGCCTCGCGCTCCCGCTCGTCTTCTTCGCCGCTGCCGGTGACGTTCGCGGCCGCCGGCGCCGGCATTCGCGCGGCGGCGGGCGTGATCTGCGGAGAAGCAGCGCGCAAAGACCCACTCGGCGCGGTTGGGACAGCGGCATCCGCGAGGGCGAGGTCGGTACCAGCGGCCGCGCCTTCGCTTCCCCCGCCGAGCCACCTCATCGCCACCCCGGCCACCACCAGCACCAGCGCCAGAAGAAGCCGCAGCGTTCCCTTCCGTCGCGCGATTGGGCCCGTCATCATCCGCCTCACCACGCGTAGATGACGACGTCCTCGCGCATCTTGGAGACGATGCCGCCCCAGTTGCCGTTGGTGTAGTGGTCGAAGGCCTCGCGGTCGTCGCGGAACTGCACCGAGTGACGCGACCACTTCGCGCGGCCGCCCTGACAGACCGCGGTGCCGAGCGTGAGGTCGTTGCAGAACCAGTCGCCCGGGTTGCAGTACGACCCGCCGGAGCTGCCGGAGACGCCGCCCGCGGAGTGGTAGGCGATCGCCTCGTCGTCCTGGCCGGGCAGCAGCCCCGAGTAGAACGTCCCCTTGGAGCCGGCGAACATGTAGAACCACACGTTGCGCGTCTGGTTGTGGTCGTACATCGCGCGCGCGGTGGTGGTGACGAGGTCGCTCACCAGCGGCTCGCTCAGCGCCCAGCTCCCCATGTCCGCGAGCTCGCTGCCGCCGCCGGCGCCACCGGCCACGTCCACCCACTTGATGTTCCACCCGGTCTGCGAGGTGCCGTCGGTGTCACCGCACACGCCGCTCGCGTTGGGCGTGGCGTTCTTCTTCTTGCGCTGGGAGTTGCCCCACAGCGAGAGCGCGTAGCCGATCTGGAGGTTGCCCGCGCTGTACGCGGCCACGTAGCACCAGTTGTCGCCGGTGCAGTAGCAGTCGAGCGCGTTGCGGATGTGCTGGTTCTGATCCCCGATGCGGCTGTAGCCGTCCCAGTTCACCGCGCGCTTGTTCACGCCCGCCGCGGTCGACGCAGGACCCCACGCGCTGAAGTCTGCGTGGTTGCCGATCTTCGGGCCGCCGGACTTCGAGCCCCGGCCGTGAATCCACAGCGTGTAGTTCGTCGCCAGCGCGGGACCGGCGGAGGTGAGGAAGAGGGCCAGGACCAGGGCGGCGGGAAGGGAGCGGATCATGTGGAGGCCTCCCCTCGCGTCGGGGGAACTGCGCGCGAGGTTCGGGAGGTTTGGGTGCGCGCGCCGAGGCGGCAACCCTGCCCACGCGATCGCGGGCTTTGTTCAATCACCCCTTCGTTCATTCACGGCGGGCCGCGCTCTCCGACACGAAGAGCCAGAGGCCGTGGGTCCCCGGGTCGTGAAACAGGCGCACCGAGACCACGGACTCGGCATCGAAGCGGGGGAAGCGGAACCGGAGCACGCGGGTCGAGCCGAGCGTGGCGCGGACCTCGTCGAGCGCGGACATGAACCGCCGGACCTTCACGCACGGGGCGATGTCCACGAAGCGCCGGCCCACCACGTCCTGCGGCGGGAAGCCCGAAGCGCTCGACTCGTACGCGTTGAAGGAGAGGATGGTTCCAGCCGGGTCGATGCGGATGAGCCCGAAGGGAAGCGCGTCCTGTTCTTCGGGCGTCAGGGCGAGGAGCCGGTCCACGTCCTCGTGCGAGAGCGCTTCGACGTCGGGGCCGAACGGATCCCCGGGGCGCTTCTCGGCGAGCATCCCGCGCACGAGCGACAGCAGCTCCCGGATCCCGTACGGCTTGGACAGGCATGCGTGCGCCCCCGAGGCGAACGCTTCCCGCTGCCAGTTCTCGCCGGTGGAGGTGGCGATCACCGGGACCTTGGCGAAGTCGCTCACCGTGCTCGCGACGCCGAGGCCGTGCAGGTCCGTCACCCCGAGGTCCACGAACACGAGGTCGACCGGTTGCGCGTTCAGCAGGAGGAGCGCCTCCGCGCCGCTGGGCGTGTGTGTCACGCGCAGGTCGGCATCAGAGAGAACGTCGGAAACCGCCTCGGCCAGGTGGGGATCCTCTTCGACGACCAGCACGCGCTTCATCTGTGGAGGATGTGCAGCGAGCGGTGTGGGTGAACCCATGCTTCCCCCCGGTACGCCTGTTCGGGCGACGCGCTGCGCAACGGGCGCGTCACCTTCCGGGCCGTGTGCGTCGTCGCCTTCGCGGCTGCCATGCCTCCTCGCGGGGCGATCGTCTTCAAGCCCGCGGATTCACGGAGGGCGGGTGGCGGGCACGGGACGTGTAGGCTCGCTGACACATGCACTGCGCGAGCTGCCGGGAGGAGCGCCTGTCCGAGTCCACCCGCTGCGCGGTCTGCGGCGGTGTGATGACGCGGCGGACGAACGAGGCCCTGATCGAGGAGCTGGGCCACGTGAGGTTCGTGCTCGCGGATCTCCAGCAGTGGAGCCGGGACGATGTCTCCGAAGCCGCGCAGGCCTGGGTGCGTCAGCGCTATCGCAGCCGGGCCGAGGTGCTGCTGCGGACGCTGAACGGGGCCGCTCCGGTGCCGACGATCCCGCCGGATGCGCCTGCAGAGCGGGCGCCGGTGCCTGTCGCCGCGCCCCCGGTGCCCGTGGAGGATCCGGCGACCGCGGGCATCTGGGAGGCAGTCGCCGACGCACGGCTGGTGGCGGAGCCGAGGAGGCCGCGCGCGGTTCCGGAGCGAAAGCCCATGCCGGCGCGCGTTCCCCGGCCAGAGCGCGAAGGTCCCTCCCGTTGGAGCGCGGTGTGGCGGCCGTTTCTCTACGAGAGCATCGGCTGGTTCGTCGGCGGCTTCCTCATCCTCGCGGGCGCGTTCTACTTCGTGGCCGACGGCTGGGCCTCTGCGCTCACGCGGTCGCTGGTGGTGTTCGGCGTGTGCGCGCTCTACGCGATGGGCTTCATGCTCTGGAGCGCGTTCCTGCGGCGGCGGGCGGCGCTCGAGGCTTCGGGGCGGGTGGTCGGCGTGATCGGCGCGGCGCTGGCGCCCTTTCCGGTGCTCGCACTGCAGCCCGTCTCCGAGGCCTCTGCGTCCCTCGGCGGTGGGCTGACCTGGGCGTGGTCGGTCGTCGCCGCGGTGCTGGTGCGCAACCTCGCCAGCGGTCTGGACAGGCCCGCGCGAACCCCGCTGGCGGTGGCCACCATGGCCTCGACACTGACGCTCGGCTTCGCGCCGTGGCTCGCAGCACTGGGGCCTGCGGTGGCGTGGTTGCCGCTCTTGCCGATCGCCTGCCTCGGCTTCGTGGCGATGGTGCCGAAGGCGCAGGAAGGTCCGCAGGCCGCTGCGCCGCGCACCCTGGCGTTCTCCCTCCTCGCGCCGCTGTATCTCGCCGCCGCGATGGCGGTGCGGCTCGGGCTCGCATTGCACGACGCGGAGGCCTCGCCTGCGCCGGGGACGTGGGCGGCATTGGTCTCACTGGCGGTGGCGGCCGCATTGCGCGCATTGCCGGCGCACAGACCGCGCGCGGCCACTGCGGTCGAGATCGCCGCGGTGTCTCTCCAGGCCGCCGCCCTCGCGGGTGCGGTGTTCGGAGATCCGCCGGCCTTCTTCACCTGCGCCGCCGCGTTGGCGTACACGGGCTGGCTCCTCGCGCGGGCGGCGGGCACCGCGGACCTGCTCCGGCTGCGCTGGCTCTACGTCACCTTCTTCGCCGGCCTCTTCGCGTGGCACTCGTCGGGTCAGCTCGTTCCCGGATACCTCAAGGCGCTCGGCCGCGAGGTGAAGCAGTGGCTGGGGCACGAGCCGGCAGCGCCGTTCCCCTTCAACTTCGGCGCGGTGTTCACGCTGCCCTACCTGCTCGTGGCGTTGCTGCTGGCGCTGCGCCTGCTCGAATCGGCGGGAGGGGATCGACGCCAGCGGGCGGTGGGTGAGCTGCTCCTGCGCGCGTCGACGGTGCTCGCGGTGCTCGCCGCCGGGCTCGCCTTCTGCGGTGCGGATCTGCGGGCGGGCTTGTGGAGCGTTCCGGTGGCGTCCCTCGCGCTGCTGGCGGCCGGCTTCTGGTCCGAGCGCCGCTTCGTGACGTGGGCAGGCGCGGGCCTGGCGCTGCTGGTGCCGCTGTACGCGGTCGAGGCGATGGACGCAGGCGGCGTGGCGATGACCGCGTGCCTCGTCTCGCTCGTTCTGGCCGTCGTCTCCATCGTGCATCGCGCCACCGAGCGCCTGGTGCTCAGCGGCGCGTCGCTCGTCTCCTCGGTGATCGCGCTCGCTGCCGCGCTGACGGTGGGCGAGGCCATGCCGGCAGCGTTCGCGGCGGTGGCGGCGGCCGCGGCGATGCTCGCGGGGCGGAACCATGACCGCACCTGGCTCTGGTCGCCGGCGCTCGCGGTCCTGGTGGGCGCGCTCGCGCTCGGCGTGGGGCGCGCGTTCGTGGGCTTCGATGCGCTGGCCCTGGGCGTGCTCTCGGTGCTCGTCGCGGCCTCGACGCTGAGGGGCGGCAGGACGCTCGGCGCCCTTCCCGTGGCCGCCATTGCCGCGCTCTGCGCCGCGCTGATCAGCGTGACAGACGTTCGGGACGCGGCGCATCCGGGCGCGGTGTTCCTCCTCGCCTCGCTGGCGCTGGGGCTCACCGGCCTGCGCGTGAAGGCCCTGCATCTGCTCTCGGCGGCGCTCGGCGTGCTCGCGCTCTTGCCGGCGAACGACGTCTTCTCGCTCTGGCCGGGCCTCACGCCGACCCTCTCGGTGGGGTTGCTCGCAATGGTGTCGGGGGCGACCGCCGTGGCCGCGGCCCGCTTCGGACGAGGCGTCGGCGCGGCATGCTGGGCCGCGTGTTCGCTCGTGGGCCTCACCCTGGCGGCGGGCGTCTCCGGCTCCCCCTCGTTGGCCCTGGTGGCGGCGGTGGCAGGGTTGCTGACGATGCGCGCGCTCATCCCGGCGGTGACCCTCCCCTGGGCGACCGGCATGGCGCTCTTCGCCGCGGTCGAGGCCGGCTTCGACGGCGCCGTTGCGCTCATCTGCGGGCTGACCTTCATCGGGCTGCTCGACGAGTCGAAGTCCCTGCGCCGGCACCTCTTCGGCGGCTGGCGGGTGGGGCTGACCGCGTCGATCTGCGCGCTGTCGGTGGCGGCAGGCACGGTGGTCCTGTCGGCCGTACTGAACGAGCCGATCCCTCTGTCGCTGATGGCCGTGCTCGTCGGGGCGAGCCTGCTGTGGACGCGGGCGACGCGCGCCTGGGCCTTCCTCCTCTTCCCGATCCCGCTGCTGGCCGTGGCGCTGATGCCACACGAGGGCGTGGAGACAGCACTTCACGCGGTCCCGCTGCTGCTCGTGTTTGCGACGCGCGCGCTCGGGCGCTGGGCGCTCGGCCCGGACCCGGTGCGCGGACAGTGGGCGCTGGTCGGATCCGGTGCCGCTTCGATGGCCGTGCTGCTGCTCGCGGGTGCGCCCGGCGCCTTCGCCATCACCAGCGCTCTGGGCCTCGCCCTCTCCGCCTCGCGCTTCGCCGGTCCCCGCATCGTCGCCGCGTCCCTGGCAGCCTCGTGGATCCCGCAGCTCGGTTGGGCGTTCGCGCTCGGCATGCTGGCGATCGGTTTCGCGACGCAGCACCTGCCGCCGCTGGCCCGTGGCCTCGTGGGCGCTGCGTCGGACGAAGACGAAGAGGAGGGGCTCTCCCGTTGGCTCGGGGCGGCGGCGGTCGTCTCCGCAGTGGCCACCTTCTGGGCCTCGCCCGGTGAGACCGCGGCGCTCACCGTCTCGTTCGCGGTGCTCGGCGCGACCGTGCTCTTCGGCGCGCGCTGGGGCGTGACCGCGAGCCTCGTCGTCGCCGCGCTGGCGCCCTTCTTCGAACTCCCCCACGAGGTGGAGCGGGAAGGACTCCTCCTGCGCGTGGCCGCCTTCGCCCTGGCCGCATCGCTCTCTTCCCTCGCGCTGACCTCGGAAGTGGTCCGCAACGCCGTGAACCGTCTGCGCCAACGGATCGCGCCGCTCGCTTCGCCGACCGCCTCGGTCCGACACCCGCTGTGGATCGCCGGCGCGCTGCTCGTGGCCCTGCTGTTGATGTCCGCGTGGGCCTTGCCCCAGGTGCATGCAGGTCCGGGGTGGCTGCCCCTTCCGGTCGCGGTCGTGTCGGCGCTCGCGGCGCTGGCGCTCGTCTGGACGCGCCAAGCGGGGCTCGCGGTCTGCGGCGGCGGGCTGCTGGTGCTGATGGTGATGGCGGGCGCTCCGTTCGCGTGGACGCCGGCCGTGGGCGCGGCGATGGGGATGCTGCTCGGCGTGGTGGGCGCGCGCGTGGTGCCCCAGACGGCCCGTATGGCACTGCGTCACCTCGGCTGGGCGTCGTCGCTGCTCGCGCTCGTGCTGCTGCGAGACCTCGGGCACGCGGCGACGCCGATCGCCGCGGCCTGCGCGATGATCGCGGTGTGGAACGCGACGCGGGGCACGCGCTTCGAGGTCCTCGGATGGCTGGCTGCGTGGGCGGCCCTGCACGTGGGCCTGCTCTTCGCCGGCGTCCGGCTCTCCACCGGCCGCGGCGCGCAGTACATCCTCCCGTACCTCGGCGCGGCGAGCATCCTCCTCGCTGGAGCCGCCACGCTCTGGGCCTCGCAGCTCGCTCGACGGTGGGTGGTGCTGGCCCTCGCCGTCGTGGGCGCCGTGGAGATCTGTTCCGCCGCGCTGCTCATCCGCGGAGTCTCCCCGCAGGAAGCCCTGGTGGGCGCGGCGGCGCTGCTCGTCGGCTGCGTCCTTCTGATGCGCGAGGCCCTGCGCTGGAACGACGAGCTCGCCGCGTGGATCGCGCAGCTCCTGCTGGTGGCGGCGTACGTCACCGGGCGTCATCTGGGCACCGAGCTGCAGTTCGGCACCGGCGACTCGATCGTGGCGCTCGTCGCGGGAGGCATCGCGGCGGGCCTCAACGGGCGACTGTGGAAGCTGAACGAGCGGTGGGTCGCGCTGGGCCGTCCGTTGTGGGGCACCGGGATCGTCCTTCCGCTGGTGGGCCTTCTGGCCGTCCCCTGGGAGTCTTCCGGAACCGGCGCGCTGCTGCTCCTCGCGCACGCGGCGCACTTCACGCTGCTCGCTCGCCACCGGCCGCTCCGTCACCTCGGCGCGCTGCTCGCGTTCGTCGCCTTCAACGGTGCGCTGGTCTTCGGCTGGCTGGAGACGCGCGCGCTCGAGCCGCAGTACTTCGCCATCCCCTCGGCGCTCGCGGTGCTGCTGCTGGTGAAGGTGTTCGAGGCGGACCTCACGCTCGTCGCCGCCGCGCGCCTGCGTGCCCTCGCCGCGACGGTCATCCACGCGGCCGCCGCGTTCCGGCCGCTGGTGTTCGACTCCACGGTGGCGATGCTCGCCTGCGTGGCGATCTGCGTGGTGGGCATCGCAGCGGGCGTGGTGACGCGCGTGCGCTCGTTCGTCTACCTCGGCACCGGCTTCCTGGTGACGACCGTGCTCGCCAACCTCATCCGCCACGGCGTGCGAGACCCCCGGCTGGGCGCGCTCTTCCTCTCCGGGTTGGGCCTTCTGATCATCGTCTTCATGGTCCTGCTCAGCGCGCGCCGAGCGGAACTGGTGGAGCGTTACGACAAGCTGCGCCATACCTTGGACACATGGCAGGGCTGACGTCGCCGAAGGCGGTGCTGTTCGACATGGACGGGGTGCTGGTGCGCTCCGAGGACGTGTGGTTCCGCGTGGTCGAGGAGGCCGGCGAGCGCTTCCGAGGCCGCCCGGTCACGCGCGAGGAGTTCGCCCCCACCTTCGGTCAGGGCACCGCCGCCGACCTGCGGGTGTTCGGGCTCCGGTGCACGGTCGAGGAGCTGGACCGCTTCTACATCGAGCGCTTTCCCGCGCACGCGAAGGGCGTGTGGGTGGACCCGGACGCGGCGCGGGTGCTGACGACATTGCGCGAGCGCGGCTTCCAGACGGGCCTGGTGACCAACACCGTGCTGGAGCTCGCGCTGCACGTGCTGGACGCGGCGGGGCTGCGCGGGCTGCTCGACTCCATCTCGTGCGCGGACCTCGTGCCGCACGCGAAGCCGGCGCCGGATCTGGTGCACCACGCGCTCGGGCAGCTCGGACGTTCGAGCGCGGAGGCGTGGCTGGTGGGGGACTCGCGCTACGACCGCGAGGCGGCGGCCGCGGCAGGCGTCTTCTTCGTCGGGTACGGGATCGACGGCGGCGAGCGGGTGGAGTCGTTGCCCGAGCTCGCGGGGATGGAGGCGCTGCAGCGGGC
>CAZCWA010000051.1:0-16642 GCA_964502265.1 uncultured Myxococcaceae bacterium
AGCACCACGGCCTTCGCCTCGGTCTTGTGGACGAGCCCGGGGACGTCGGCCTTGAGCACCACCGGGAAGCCGAGGCTCTCCGCCGCGGCGACCGCCGCCTCTGCACTCGGGTCCACGCGCTGCGCCTTCACCATCGAGAGCCCCCACGCCTGCGCGAACGCCTCCGCGTGCTCCGCGTCCAACCACCCGCCGCTGTTGCCCAGCCGCATCCGCGCGCGCTCGATCACCCGCTTCGCCTGCGCCGGCGGTGCGGGCGTGGGCGCGGGCACGTCCGGCGGCGCCTCCCGCCACTCCGCGTATCCGGCCGCCAGCCCCAGCGCGCGCGCAGGCGACTCGGGGAACCGGTAGCAGGGCACGCTCGCCTTCAGGAGCACCGCCTGCGCCGCCTCCACACCAAACGTCCCGACGAGGCACGCGAGCACCGGCTTCTTCGACTCGCTCGCCACGCGCGCGATCTCCGCCGCCACGCCCGCCGCATCCCCGGTGATGGGCGGCACGTACACCGCCAGCAGCGCGTGCACCTCGGGGTCCGCCGCGGCCAGCGAGAGCGCGCGCCCGTAGGTCTGCGTGTCCACGTCGGCCAGCACGTCCACCGGGTTCTGGACCGAGGCCGCCTCCCTCAACACGCCGCGCAGCGCCGCCTGGGTCACGCCAGAGAGCGGCGCGCACACCATCCCGTTCGCCTCCAGCGCGTCCGCCGCGAGGATACCCGGGCCGCCCGCATTCGTGACCACCGCCACGCGCCGGCCCTTCGGCAACGGCTGCGTGGAGAGGAGCATCGCCACGTCGAAGAGCTGCTCGAGCGTGTCCGCGCGGATGACGCCGGACTGGGCACAGAGCGCGGTGATGTTCGCGTCCGGACCGGACATCGCGCCCGTGTGCGATCCCGCCGCCCGCGCGCCCGCACCGGAGCGGCCGCTCTTCACCAGCGCGATGGGCTTCTTCCTCGCCACCTTCGCGGCGACCTCGCGGAAGCGCCGGGGATTGCCGAACGACTCGAGGTAGAGCAGCACCGTGTTCGTGTTCGGGTCGTCCTCGACGTGCTCGAGGATGTCGTTGCCGCTGATGTCGACCTTGTTGCCCAGGCTCGCGAAGCCGGAGAACCCGAGCCCCCGGTCCGCCGCGTAGTCCAGCGCCGCCAGCCCCACCGCGCCCGACTGCGAGGCGAAGAAGATGGGACCCCACGGCGGCACCGTGGTGCCGAAGGTCGCGTCGAGCCGCACCTCCGGATCCGGGTTCACCACGCCCAGGCAGTTGGGCCCCAGCACGCGCATCCCCGAGCTCCGCGCCAGTGCGCGCAGCTCCTGTTCGAGCGCGCGACCGGACTCGCCCGCCTCGCCGAAGCCCGCCGTCAGCACCACCGACGCAGGCACACCGAGCGAGGCCGCCTCGCGCAGCACCGGCAACACCTCGGCCGCACGCACCGCGACCACCACCAGGTCCGGCCGCGCCGGCAGCGCGGTGAGGCTCGGCCAGGCCGGCACCGAGTGCACCGATTCCGAGCGCGGGTTGACGGGGTACACCGGGCCGTTGAAGCCGGTGCGCAGCAGGTTGCGGAAGACCGCGCCCCCGACCGAACGGGGCGTGCGCGAGGCGCCCACCACGGCAACCGAACGGGGACGGAAGAGAGGCTGAAGCGACCGGGGCATCCATTAGCGCGGAGCAAGGCTTCGGCCAGCCGCGCGCATGCCCTGCGGCCACAGGCCCCCTCGCCGCGTGGCGCAAAACCTGCGCACCGCCTCCCCTGACGCGCACGGATTGCGCCCTCCAGCGCCGGATGGAACCTCTCCAGCGCCGGATGGGACCTCTCCAGCGCCGGATGGAACCTCGGCAGTGCCGGTACTGCCCGCCCTCCCTACTTCGCAGTCCGCCTGGGCGCTCGAGCAGGCCGAGCCTTCGCCGCGGCCTTCTTCGCGACGCGCGCCTTCACCTTCGGTCCGTTGGGGAGCGGTGCCGCCTGAGCGTGGGCGCGCCGGACCCAGGCGGAGAGCGTCTCGGGGTCGTCGTGGAAGGACTCGGGCACCAGCACCCACGCGCCCATCGTCTTGCCGCCGATGGCCCAGGGTGCCGAGCCCTTCATCGCCATCAGCGTCTTGTGGTCGTCCTCGTCGGTGAGCTTGAGCCCGATGCGGCCCGTCTTCCAGATGAGGCCGAAGATGGACCCGTCGTGGAAGAAGGCGTCGCAGCCGAACATGCGGCGGCGGCTGACGCCGGGGAGCCCTTCGGCCAGCTCGCCGGCGAGCGCGGAGAGGTGGGCCGTGATCGACGCGTCGCTCTTCATGCGCGCGAGCTATCGCCGCTGTGGCCTTCGACGCAAGCCCGGTCCGGGAAGCGCCCGCCGAGGCACTCAGAAGTCGAGCAGCGCGTTCCCCGTCCGGCCGTGGAGCGCGTTGTGGGCGATCACCAGGAGGTCCGTCTCGGTGATCAGACCCACCAGCTCGCGGTGCTCATCCACCACCGGAAGCGCGCCGATCTTGCACTGGAGCATCAGCTCTGCCGCGCGGTGGGCCGGTGCTTCGGGACGCAGCACCAGCACCGGGTGGGTCATCACCTCGACCAGCCGGCGCTTCGATCCCGCCGGCCCCGCCAGCGCGCGGAGGACGTCGCGGTCGGAGACGATGCCCACCACCTGGTTCTGCGCGTTGACCACCGGCATGTGACGGAAGCCGCCCTGCTCCATGTCCTCGGCGGCGCGCGCCACCGTGTCGTTCTCGCCGAGCGTCATCACGATCGGCGTCATCAGCTCTTCGACTCGCAGCGTCATCGCGTCACCTCTCGAGCGGGACTTCGCGATTTCCACTGCACGCGACGCGCCGCGCCGCCCCAGGGTGGCCAGCCCGTCTCCCTGTGTGTGCATCCGGTTGCCCACCTCCAGCCGCGGTGTACCGGCCGAGCCCGGCGCGCCCCCTGCAATCGGGCACCGCTCGCGGAGGGCGGATGGGGGACGTGGACGTGGCGGTGGTGGGCGGCGGCGCGGCGGGGACACTGCTCGTGCTGCAGCTCATCCGGCGCGCACCGGGCCTCCGGGTGGCCCTCTTCGACGGACGCGGCGGCTTCGCGCGGGGCGTCGCCTACGCCACCCCGGATCCTTCACACCTGCTCAACGTCCAGGCCGGCGGCATGTCCGCGGATCCGGATCAGCCCTCCTCCTTCGCGCGCTGGCTGCGGGACCGTGGGCACCCGTGGGGCCCGGACGACTTCGCGCCGAGGCGGCTGTACGGCGAGTACCTCGAGGGGCTGCTCGACGAGGCGCGGCAGGCACAGGGGGATCGGCTCGCGCTCATCCGGGCAGAGGTCACTGCGCTGCGGCCACTCGATCGAGGTGGCGCAGAGCTCACGCTGCAGACGTCCCCGGCCGAGGCGGGAACGTCGTTGCAGGCGCGTGCGGTGGTGCTGGCCACCGGCAACGCAGCGCCCGCGCCGTTGCAGGTGCCGGACGAAGGGCTGCAGCAGGTGGAGGGCTGGCTCCGATCTCCGTGGGCGTGGGAGCACGTGGCCGCCATCCCGCGCGAGGCGGACGTGTTCCTGCTCGGGACCGGGCTGACGGCGGTGGACGTGGTGCTGACCTTGCGGCGGCTCGGACACGCAGGGCGCATCCACGCGCTCTCCCGGCACGGGCGCCTCCCCCTTCCCCACGCAGAGGTGCGCGCCGAGTCGGTCGCGCTCGATCCGGCGCCGGACCCGGACGATGCGCCGAGGCTCCGCCCGCTGTTCTCCCAGATGCGCGCGGCAGCGAAAGCGCAGGACTGGCGCGCGGTGGTGGATGGTCTTCGTCCCCTCACCACGCCGCTGTGGCAGGCGTTCCCGGACGCAGACCGGCGGCGCTTCCTGCGGCACCTGAGGAGCCTGTGGGACATCCACCGTCACCGCATGGCGCCATCGGTCGCGCGCGAATTGTCGCGGGCCCGCGAGGAGGGGCACCTGGTCCTCCACAGCGGAAGGCTCGGCCGGTTCACGCGCAAAAGACCGCACGACAGGTGGCAGGCGCACTGGCGGCGCCACGGCGAGCCGCAGCAGGTCTCGTTCGACGTGGGCGTGAACTGCACCGGTCCTGCCGCGCCCGGCGGCGAGGACGATCCCCTCGGCCGTGCGCTCCTCGAGGAAGGGCTCGCCCGGAGGGATCCGCTGCGCCTCGGGCTGCTGACCTCCGGCGGCGCGCTCGTGGACGCGAGCGGCAACCGCTCACCGTGGCTCTTCGCGCTCGGGCCGCTGCTGCGCGGCGAGCGCTGGGAGACCACCGCCATCCCCGAGCTGCGCGTGCAGGCGCAGTCGCTCGCGGAGGAGCTCGTTCGCTCGATCCGTCAGGGGTAGCAGGCGGCGTAGTAGGTGATCTCGATCGTGCTCCCCGGGCCCGGCTGGTGGAGCGGCTCGAAGGTCACCATTTGGGAGATGGGATCGTACGCCCAAACCGTTCGGCCCTCCGCGTCCTCAGGTGGGACCGGCACCCCATCCACGCGCACCGTGACCGGCCCCTGCTGAAGGTCAGGGACCCCGGTGAGGAACCCTCCCGGGCTGGGGATGCCGCCCCAGAAGAACAGTCCCCCGAAGTGGAATCCGCAGATGGGCTCACGCAGGCCCCAGGTCAGCGTCGCCACGTCCACGAGGATCCCGCTGTCGCCCGGACAGGCGGCGGTCACCGGGCCGAAGACGGAGAAGTTGACCTCCTGCGGACGGGGAACCGGCCCCAGCAGCGCAAAGCGGTATTGGGTCGCGGTGCGCGGCGAGGCATCGGGCGAGGCGGTCACGCACAGGACGTCGAGCTGCGCATCCGGCCTGCGGAACCCGAGCGCCACGTTCGCCGGATCCTCGAGCGCCCCCACCGCCTGCTCGAGGCATGACTGCGTCGCCCCGCCCGTCGTCCCCACAGCCACCCTGGCGTCGAACTGCGAGGCGAAGCCCAGGGAGGCAGGCGTGAGCACCGCGTCCGGATGCGACGGCCCCGTTCGCAGCCCGGTGCCCTTCGCGACGTCCGCGCTGAGCGCCGCGAACTGGAAGTCGATGTGTCCCTTCATCAGCTCGTCGCGCAGCCACGCGAGGTTCTGCGTCACGTGCGCGGCGTGCGGCGCCATGCTCGCCGAGTCGTCGATCACGAGGAGGAAGTCCCGCTTCGGCGGCAGAGGAATCGTGAAGACGTCGGTGTGCCGGTTCAGCCTCTCGCCCCGGCCGCGCACCTGGACGGTCACGCCCTGATCGCGGCTGCCGGCATGTGCCTCGACGCGGACGCTGCCGAGATCCGGCCCCCCGTCGATCGGCCGGTAGCGCACCTGGAAGGTCAGCGGTCCGGCGCCAGGCTGCAGCGTCAGCCCCGACGGCGGCACCGGGGGCGCCTGCATGAGTATGAACTCGGGGCACGCCTGCGTCCCCGGGCACTGCGGACCGCCGGCCCCCTGCCCGGCCGCGTCCACGATGCCGAAACCGGTGACCGTCACCGGCGTGGAGCAGGTGTTGTACACGCTGAACGTTCGGGTCGCGCTGGCGCAGCCCACGCCGACGTCCCCGTAATCCAGCGCGTCCGGCGCCACCGTCAGGCAGCTCACCGGATCCCGCCGGGCGGCGATCGCGATGCGCTGCCACCCGTCCGGCGCGGACGAGGTGCGGAACTGAAGCCACCCTGAAAGCTCAGCGGCGTCAGGAGGCTGGAGTCGCACGACGAGCTCCACGCTCTCATCCGGCCAGAGCACCACCGGCTCCGGCGGCGGCGAACGGAGGCTGATCCCCGGCGAGGACCCCTCGGCGATGCCGAAGTCCCAGAGCACGCAAACCTCCGTCGGCGTGCGGGCGACGTTCGCGATCTGGACGGGCACGTCCCGGTGGTCAGGCGGCGATGCGCCCAGCCCCAGGTTTATCCGCTCCGGCATCTGCAGCTCGCAGGGCTCCGGAAGCTCCGCCTGCGCGGTGACCTCCACCGAGACCTCGGGGTTGTTCGGATCGTCGGTGACCAGGGTGAGCGTCCACCCCTTCGCCCCGATCGAGGCCGGACGCACGATCACCTCCAGCTCGAGCGCGTTCTCTCCCACCCGCGCGGGGATGCCGGCGTCCAGATCCCAATCGAGCGGCAGCCCGACGACCAGCTCGCCGTCCCCTGCGGTGGTGCCGGCGATGGCCGCGTGCCGGATCTCGCGCACATGCAGCAGCGAATCCCGGTGCCCCGCGTTGAAGAGCCGCAGCTTCCGCCGGACCTCCACCTGCCTGCCACCCGGCGTGCCCGCGAGCGCCTCGATGAACGGGACCTCGCCCATCTGCAACCGGTCCGCGGGAGACAGCACGGCGATGGGCTCGACCGGAAGCGGCGCCGCGTGCGCCACGCCCAGAAGCTGCAGGGTCCCCTCGCTCACCCGGCCCTCCGGGTCACGCGCGCGCATCCGCAAGGTCCCCACGTAGTTGCTCGGCACCTCCGGCTGGAACGCCAGCTTCAGCCCGGCCTGCCCGCCCACCGCCAGCTCCAGTCCCACCGGCAGCGGCTCGGCGGCGAAGAACGCCGGCGCGTCCTTCACCCAGTCGAAGTGCTCGAGGGTCAGGGCGGACTCGCCGGCGTTGCGCACGAACACCGTCCGGTCCACCCGCTCCCCCGCGGCCGCCCGCCCGAAGTCCAGCGATGCGGTCGACGCGCCCTCGGCGTCGCCAGACAGCGCGACCTCCAGCGCACCGGGACCGACGCCGCAGCCCACGACGAGAGACAGGAGGACGAACAGGATCCCGGAGCCGAACGCGAAGCGCCTCATCCTGCTTCCATGCCATGCCCTCGCCGAACTTTCCCGTCGACGGGGCAAAGAGAAAGGGCGCGGCAGGGAGTCTCCCCACCGCGCCCGTTCTTCATCCGCTCGGGATGGCCCGCCGGTTCAGCTCCCGGCGCCGCCCATCCCTTCGATGGCGGCGACGCGCGGCCGCTCCTCATCCGCGTCCTTCCTCGGCCCGGACGATCCGCCCACCATCTTCGCCTGCCGCTTCTGCTGCTTCTTCGCCTTCCGCTTGTCGCTCCAGCCCGCGAGCGACACGTAGCCGGCGGGGACCACCAGCAGCGTCAGCAGGAACGAGACGATCATCCCGCCGATCACCGCGCGCGCCATCGGCGCCCACATCTCGGAGCCATCGCCCACCTCGAAGGCCAGCGGGATCATGCCCAGCACCGTGGTGAGGGTGGTCATCAGGATGGGCCTCAGGCGGCTGCGCGCGGCCTCCTGTGCGGCCTCGATGAGGTCCATGCCCTCCTCGCGGCGGCGCTTGAGCACGTCGATGAGCACGATGCCGTTGTTCACCACCACGCCCGAGAGCAGGATGATGCCGATCAGCGCCGTCACCTGGAGCGTGGTGTTGCTGACCGCCAGCCCCAGCACCACGCCCGCCAGCGCGAGCGGAACAGTGAAGAGGATCACGAACGGCTCGAGCAGCGACTCGAACTGGCTCGCCATCACCATGTAGACGAGCAGCACCGCCACGATGAACGCGAGGCCCAGCGCGGCGAAGGACTCCTGCAGGTCCTCGGCGGCGCCGGCCACCGTGGTGGAGATCCCCGCCTCCGCCCCCGCCTCGTCGATCGCCGTGTTCACCCGCTCCATCAGCGTGCCGAGCGGCACCTTGCCGGCGGTGATGGCCACGGTCGCGATCCGGCGCTGGTTCTCACGGCTGATCGCCGTAGGGCCCAGGCCCTGCTGGATCTTCGCCACCGTCTCCAGCGGCACCGTCATCCCCATCGGGGTGACGATCGGCAGCGCCCGCAGCCTGTCGATGTCCTCGCGCACCTCGATCGGCGCGCGGACGTTGATCGCGTACTCGTCGCCCTTCTCCCGGTACATCGTCGCGGTGGTCCCGAGGAAGTAGGTGGAGATGGTGGTGGACACGTCCGCCGGCGTCAGCCCCAGCACGCGGATCTGCTCGCGGTCGAGTTCCACCTGCAGCTCCGGCCGCCCCGTCTCCATCGAGAAGACCACCGACGCCGCCCCCTCCACGGTCTCCAGCCGGTTCTTCAGCCGGTCGCCGTAGTCGCGCACCTGCCTCAGGTCTTCGCCGAACACCTTGACCACGATGTCGCCGCCCGCGCCGCCGAAGCCGGCCGCCTGGGCCTCGATGGCGAGGCCCGGCAGATCCTTGAACTTCTCCAGCAGCATGTCGCGGATCTCCATCTGCCCGCGCTCACGCTGGCTCTTCGGTGGCAGGCGGATCTGCACGCTGCCGGTGTAGGAGTTCTGGCCGAACAGGGCCGCGAAGCCCTCGCCGCCGCCGAACTGCGAGACGACCACCTCCGCCTCCGGCACCTCCTCGCGGACGACCTCCTCCACCGACTTGAACAGCTCGTCCGTCGCCGCGAGCGAGTTGCCCGGCGCGGCCTTGACGCTGAACTGCAGCCGGCCGTCGTCCGTCTGCGGGAGGAAGTCCATGCCCAGGGTGGGCACCAGCGCCATGCTCCCCACGAACACCAGCCCCGCGCCCAGGAAGATCTTCTTCCGGTGGTGCAGCACCTTGCCGAGGAAGGACCCGTACCGGCCCGCCAGCGGATCCACCCACCCGGTCAGCTTGCCCACGAGCCGCTCGAACGTGTTCTGCCCGAGCGTGGTGATCATCAGCGACGCCATCAGCGGCACCAGGGTCAGCGCCACCAGCAGCGACCCGAGCAGCGAGATGCAGATGGTGAGGCTCATGTCCCGGAAGATCTGCCCGGCGAGCCCCGGCACGAAGAGGATGGGCGCGAACACCGCCACCGTGGTCAGCGTGGAGGCGGTGATGGGCATCGCCATCTCCACCGTGCCCTCGATCGCGGCGTCCCTCGGGCTCTTCCCGGCGTCGAGCTTGTTGAAGATGTTCTCGAGCACCACGATCGAGTTGTCGACGAGCATGCCGACCGCGAGCGCCAGGCCCGCCATCGAGATGATGTTCATCGTCACGCCCTGGAAATCCATCACCGTGAAGGTGACCAGCAGCGAGATCGGGATGCTCACCAGCACGATCGAGGCGGTGCGCCACGAGCGCAGGAACGCCATCAGCACCACCGCGGTGAGCAGGATCGCCATGATCGCGCTGTCCGAGAGGTTGCTGAGCGCGCGGGTGATGGGCTCGCCCTGATCGAACACGGTGGTGATCGACGCGCCCTCCGGCAGCCGCTTCTCCAGCTCCTTCACCTCGCTCATCACCCGGCGCGCCACCTGGACGGTGTTCGCGTCCGACTGCTTGCGCACCGCCATCATCACCGCGTGCTGACCGTCGGCGCGGACGACGGCGATCTGCTCCTCGAACGCGTCGTTCACCTCCGCCACGTCGCGCAGGAGGACCGGCACCCCGCCCTTCTGCCCCACCACCACGTCGCGGATCTGCTCCACCGAGGTGAACTCGGCGCGGGTGGAGATGTTGAACTCCTGCCGGCCCTGATCCAGCCGGCCGCCGGGGATGACGAGGTTCGCGCCGCGGAGCGCGCCCACCACCTGCTGCGCGGGCACGCCGTAGGACTGCAGCCACTCGGGCTGCAGCCGGACCTGGATCTCCCGCTTGGTCCCGCCAATCACCTCCGCCGCCGCCACGCCGGAGATGCGCGAGAGGAACGGCTCCACCTCGTCCTCGGCGAGCTTGCGCACCCGCTCCGCGCCACCGGGCGCGTTGACGGTGAGGAAGACCACCGGCTGCATCGAGGGATCGAAGGCGAAGGTCAGCGGCCGCGGCACGTCGTCCGGGAGCCGCTCCAGCGCGAAGACCTCCATGTTCTTGCGGACGTCCGACTCCGCCTGCGTCATGTCGCTGCCCCAGGCGAACTCCACCAGCAGGATGGAGCTGCCCTGGTTCGACGTGGAGTTGATCTTCTCCACGTTCTGCACCGACGACATCGCCTCTTCGAGCGGCCGCGTGACGAGCTGCTCCACCGCGTCCGGACCTGCGCCCGGATAGGTGGCGATCACCGCCACGATGGGGAACTCGATGTCCGGCAGCATGTCCAGCTTCAGCCGGCTGAACGTGAACAGGCCGAGCAGCGTGAGGCACAGGAAGACCATCACGCCCGTCACCGGGCGGCGTACTGACAGTTCGGTGATTCTCATGGTCCTCGTCGCCTCCTACTTCCCACCGGGCGCCGCTTGCGCTTCCGCGAGCCGGATGGGGTTCTTGTCCCGGAGCAGGTGCGTGCCCTGCACCACCAGCGACTCACCGGCCTCGAGCCCGCTCACGATCTCGAGCTGGTCCACCTGGCGGCGGCCCACCTTCACCTCGCGCCGGTGCGCCTTCTCCCCGTCGGAGACGAAGGCCAGCGCCACGCCGGTGCGCTCGGTCTCGGCGGTCATCAGGATCGCGTCGGCGGGCACCAGCACCACGTCGGGATAGCGCGCGACCTCGACCACCGCCCGCACCGCGGCGCCGCTCACCAGCGAGCGGTCCTCGTTGTCCAGCTCCACCTCCACCAGGCCCGTCCGCGTCTGCCGGTCCACCACCGGCCCCTTCAGCGTGACCTTCGCCACCACCTTCTGATCCGGCTGCGCCAGCGGCGAGATGGTCACCGGCATCCCCGCCTCGATGCGGAAGAAGTCCCGCTCGGGCGCGCGCAGCACCACCTTCATCCGCGAGCTCTTCACCACCGTCATGATCGGCATCGACGGCATCGCCATGTCGCCGGCCTTCACGCTGATCTGCGACACCACGCCGCTGATCGGGCTGCGGATGGTGGTCCGGTCCTTCTGCGCGGACGCGGTCCCCAATCCGGCGCTGGCCTGACGCACCGCCGCGGCCGCCGCCTTCGCCTGCGACTCGGCGCTCTCGAGCTGCTGCTGCGAGACGCTGCCCGCCTGCGCCAGCGCCCGGAGCCTGCGCACGTTGTCCTCGGCCGCTTCGCGGTTGGCGATCGCCGCCTCCAGCCCCGCCTGCGCCTGGTTCACGCCCTGCGCCATCAGGTCCGCGGTGACGGTGGCCAGCAGCTCTCCCTGCTTCACCACGTCGCCCTCCTTCACGGCCACGGTGCGGATGCGGTCGGTGACCTGGGCGTAGACGCGGACCTCCTCGAGGCCCTGCAGCTCGCCCACCAGCGACACGTTCTCCACCACGTCGCCGCGCTTCACCGGCTCCACGCGGACGGTCCGGGCCGCCAGGGGCGCGTCCGCGGCTGTCTTGCCGCCGGCGGCTGCGCCTTCGCCCTCCCCGCCCTTGCACCCGGCGAACGCCAGCGCGCCCCCGAGCACCACCGCGAGCGCCCCGCTCCCCCACTTCTTCGAAACGATACGGCCACTGCCAGTGTGCTGCTGCGACATCGGGTGCGTCCTCACGGGTTGAAAAGTCCTGCGGCGCGGGCGAGCCGCAGCGCGGCCAGCTCGGCGTTGAGTTGCTCGTTGACGCGGGAGAGCTCCGCCGACCGGCGGGCCACGTTCGCGTCCGTCACTTCCAGGTACGTCGCCACGCCGGCCTCGAAGCTCTTCTGCACCAGCTCTGCGTTCTCCACCGCCAGCCGCGCCTGCTCGTCGGCCTTCACGCGGTTGGCCTCGGCGCTCTCCAGCTCGAGCTGGGCCCGCCGCAACTCGTCGCGCACGCGGTTCTCCGCCGCCCGCGCCTCCGCCTGGGTCTGCACGATCCGCGCGCCCGCCTCCCGGAGGTCCGCCTCGCGCAGGCCGCCGTCCCACAACACCCAGTTGAGGCCCAGGCCCGCGGTGAAGGTGCCGTACGACCCGGTGAAGCCGCGCGTGTTCGAGAGCTGGTACCGCGCGGTCAGCCCGATCGAGGGCAGGTAGCTGTAGATGCGCCCCGTCCGCCCCTTCTGGGCCAGCTCCACGTTCTTGCGCGCCGCCAGAAGGTCCGGACGATCCTGCAGCGCCTGCGCCTCCAGCGAGGCCGCGTCCCCCGGCACCGCCGGCGCGGGCGGACGGGTGACCTCGAAGTCCGGCTCGCGGTCGAGCAGCGTGGCGAGGCTGCTGAGCGCGGACAGGTAGGAGTTCTTCGTCCGCACCACGTCCTGCTCGGCGCGGGCCCGGTCGATCTGCGCGCGCAGCAGCGCCACCCGCGGCACCACGCCCTGCTCGAACTTGAGCTGCGCGTCCCGCTCGTGCGCCCGGTTCGACTCCAACAGCCGCTCCTGGACCCCGATCGCCTCGCGCAGCGCCTCGGCCCCGTAATAGAGCTGGACCACCCCGAAGAGGATCTCCCGCCGCGCGTTCTCCACGTTGAGCTCCGCCAGCTCGATCGAGAGGTACGCCTGATCGATCGCCGGCCACAGCGCGGGCGCGAGCAGCGCCTGGCTGAGCTGCACCTGCGCGCCGAGCTGGTGCTGCTTCTGCACCTCCAGCTCGACCACCTGCGCCGGCACCTGCACCAGCGAGGTCGGCGCGCCCGGCGGGTTGTCCACCCCAGGCGGCCGCGACGGATCGAACGGAGGTCCCTGCGGCTCGCCCACATCCCGGATGAAGTACGCGGTGGGCATGGCCAGCGTGGCCTCGGTGCTGTTCCAGTTGTAGGAGCCGCCCACCGAGAGCTGCGGCAGGTAGTTCGCCCACACCTTGCGGCTCGCGGTCCGCGCCTGATCCAGCCGCGCCTGCGCCGCCTTGAGATCGAGGTTCTGCTCCGCCGCCTGCCGAAGCGCCTCGTCCAGCGTGAGCACCGGGCGCCCGCTCTCGGACCGCGCCGTCTGCACGGGCTGGCCGGACTGCGCCGTCTGCGTCCCGCCCTGCGCCAGCGCGGGGCCTGCCGAGATCATCACCGCCGCCAGCGCGGCCTTCCGGAGCGCGCCCATCACGCGTCCACCACCTTCGTATTGCACGATGCCTTCTCCAGCTCTTCGAGCCTTGCCACCAGCCGCTGCACGATGCCCACCAGCGCCGCCGAGTCCTCGTCCGGCAGGAACGACATGAACTCCGTCATCCGCGCGAGCACCTGCGAGGACAGCTCCTCGTGGGTCCGCGCTCCGTCGTCGGTCAGGTACACGCGGACCACTCGGCGGTCGTTGAGGTCCCGCTCGCGCTGAACCAGCCCCTTCACCTCCAGCCGATCCACGATCCCCGTCACCGTCTTCTCGGTCACGCCCACCCGCCGCGCGATCTCGCCCATCGTCAAGGGACCCTCCCCCCCGATCCACAGCAGCGTGTGCATCTGCGGCGGCGTGAAGCCGTTCTCCTCCAGCGCGTTGGCCAGCGGATCCCGCAGCGAGTTCCGCCGCCCCAGCGCCTGGATCAGGTCCAGGAACTGCCGGGCCCGATCCTCGGCAACCTTGTTTGAGATATTCTGCATCGCGGACTTTCTACTAGGAGGTTCTTCTACGCCGCGCAACTGCCAATATTTCCGACAATTGTCAAAGCTGCCCGCTGAGGCCCACCCCGAGGCCTCCTGGAACCGCCAGGGGCGTGAAGCTCCATCCATTGAAGCCCGCCCGGCCGGCCGCCTGCCCGGTGCCCGCCACGCGCGCAGAGGTCGAGGCGCGGTGGCGCACCACCCAGGTGCCCACGTGGACGCCGAGCGCGGCGCCCCAGAGCGACTCGGAGATGAAGTGGCGGCGGTTGAGGACATGGAAGGCGATCAGGGTGCCGGTGATCCCGTAGCCGGCAGCCTGCAGCCAGGCGGGCGGCGCGAAGTACGCGAACCCGGAGGAGGCGATTGCGAACAGCGTGGCCGCATGGCCGGACGGCGTGCCCGCCGGCAAGAGCCCGAAGGACGCGAGCGGCCCGAGGATCCGGCCCTCGCCGCTGCCCTGCCCCGGGCCCTCGCGGCCGATGAGCAGCTTCAACGTGAGGTGGAAGGCCTGCGTCACCGCCACCGACTCGATCATCAGCGAGGCGCCCTGCGCGAGGTGGTCGTCGCCCAGCGCGTGCCCCAGCGCCCACGCGCCCAGCCCGCCCACGCCGACCGAGCCCCACAGGACCACCTGCATCGCCGGCGTCCACACCTCCGGCACATGGGAAGAGAGCCGCTGCTCGATGAACCGATCGAGGCGCAGATCCGGGCTCGGCGAGCCGGCGAACATCAGCGTGCCCACCGTCGCGCCCACGCCCAAAGCCTGCGCCCAGTCGCGCGGCTGCCACGCGGCCGCGGAGGCAGGCAGCGCCACGAGGTCGAGGCCGATGCGGGTGAAGAGCCCGCGGTCCTCCCAGCGGTAGCCCTCGCCGAGAAAGGGAACCTCCCGCGCCCCCTCCGACGCGCGCGCGTCCACTGGCCACGCGCCGATCAGCAGACAGAGCGCCGCGCAGAGCGACACCGGAACGCGCACGTTCACTTCGCCTCCACCTCTTCCGCCGCCGGCTTCGACCTCGAGTGGGAGGAGAGGACGGTCTCGGTCCGGAAGCGCGCGCGCACCATCAGGAATCTGCCGTGGCCCTCCGCCTTCACCCGGACCGGCATCTGGCCGCACGCGGTCTGCCTGAAGGACGCGCGCATGCGCAGGGCGTCCAGGTACACGGGGTACTTCGACGGCTCGACGTCGAGCTCCAGCAGCAACGGCGGGTCCAGCGACACCACCGCATGCCCCTTCGATCGCTTCTCGTGCGGCTCGATGGGCTCGAAGCGCAGGACGCCGCGAGTCGCCCCCTCCTCCGCCTCCAGCACGTAGCGGTAGTGCGCGCGCTCCGAGGCGTGGAAGGGTCCGGGCTGCGGCTTCTCTGGACCTTGCTTCGGGCGCTGGCGGAGGAGCCGCGAGACCTCGCCCTCCACGGACTCCGAGGTCATCGTGCGCCGCATCCCCTCGGGCGTCTGCTCCAGCGCGTACGTCCGCAAAAGCCTGCCCTCGCGCGCGCCCTTCCGGTCGAGCTGCTCGAGCCCGGTGCGCTCCGTCATGTGACAGGGCGAGGTTTCACGCCGCGCTTCGTCCTTCGCCAACGCGGAGAGCACGGCATCGAGACGCGGGTGCGGCGTGCTCTGCAGGACGGTGGTAACGAGAAGGGCGTTGAGGAGGGTCATCTACGACCTCGGATATTCCGGGGCGCGGAAGATCCATCTTTCGGATACGAGAAGCAACGCCGTTATCCCGAACGAATCCAATGCCTTGCCTCTCCCCCCTGCTCGCTGCCCTGCTGCTGAACGCGGCGCCCCTCCCCGAAGCGGATGCCCCCGACCCTGTGCTGGCGCAGCGCGCGCAGGCAGCGGGGCTCACCGGTGGTGCGCTTGTTGTGGTGGGCGCGGGCCTGTGGGTGGCCGGCGAGGTCCGGCTGCGCACCTTCCCCGACGACCGCGCGTTGACCCCGGTCGAGTCGGAGAGCCACCGCCGCGCGCAGCACCTCGCCACCGGAGGGTTCGCCACGGTAATGACCGGCGCCGCGGTGCTGGGCGTCGCGTGGCTCGTTCACCTGGAATCGCTCAGGCCGGCCACTGAAGGCACCCGCGCCTTTGCGCTGACGCCCACCGCCGGCCCGGGCGGGGGCGGACTTCTCTTGCGAGGCCGGTTCTAGATGGGGCGCGTCACCTTGCTGTGGGTCCTCGTCACCGGCCTGTGCGCGCAGGCGGAGCCGCTTCAGGGTCGCGAGCGTCCTGCCTCGCCGTCGGTGCCACAGCACCGCAGCTTCCTCTTGCCCGCGCTGGAGGTAGGTGCGCTGCACTTCGGCTTCCTCGCCTTCAACAACGCCAACGGGCAGGAGTTCGCGCTGGTCACCTGGCAGAGCACGCTCGGCACCTTCGATGGGTCCCGGCCGTGGACGTTCGATCAGGACACCTTCGTGACCAACCAGCTCGGGCACCCGGTGCAGGGGATGCTGGCGCACGCGGCGGCGCGCTCGGCGGGGCACGGCTTCTGGACGTCGAGCGCCTACACCTTCATGTCCAGCCTCGCGTGGGAGCTCTTCTTCGAGCCCGACCGGCCGTCGATCAACGATCAGATCACCACCGCGCTGGGCGGCGCGCTGCTCGGCGAGGCGATGCACAGGCTCTTCCGCGTGCTGGTGGACCGGGACGATCCGGACACGCGCACCCTGCGCGAGCTCACCGCGCTGGTGCTCAGCCCCACCTCCGCAATCAACCGCTGGCTGTTCGACGACCGCTTCGGCGCGCGCCCCGGTCCCCCGCGAGGCCTCTACGCACATGCCGGCGTGGGGGCGACCTTCGGCCCGCGGATCCTCACCCGTCAGGATACCGCGCCGGTTCAGGGTGGCCTGGTGATGCGGCTTCGGTACGGAGGTCCGTCACGCGCGGAGCTCATGACCTACCAGCCCTTCGAGCACCACGAGCTGGAGCTCTCCGCCGCCGCCCCGGTGGCCTCGGGCTTCGAGCTTCACCTGCGAGGACTGGTGGCGGGCTCCGGCTTCCGCACCGGCAGAGATCGGCTGCGCGGGCTGTGGGGGCTCTACGGTCAGTACGACATGTCGATGAACGAGGCGGCGCGGATAAGCGGCGTGGGCGTGGGCCTCGGGACCGAGCTGGACGCGGCGCTGGGCGCGAAGTGGTCGGTGCAGGGCGCGGCGATGCTCTCGCTGCTCGGCGCGGCGGCCAGCGGCGTGGTCGATCCCGAGGCCGCCGAGGGCCGCGACTACCTGCTCGGGCCGGGCAGCGGGCTGCTCCTCTCCGCCCGGTTGGTGCGGCAGGACCTGGGCATGCTCGGGCTGCACCTGCGCCGCTGGCGCGTGGCGGGCGTGTGGACAGAACCCTTCGGCCGCTTCGAGGACACCACCCACCTCACCGCCGAGGCGGGCGTGATGCTCACCCGCGCGCTGGTGCTGGGGGTCCAGGCCCCGCTCACCTTCCAGAGGGTGCAGTCCGGCGGGGTGCAGCGACT
>CAZCWA010000052.1:0-16620 GCA_964502265.1 uncultured Myxococcaceae bacterium
TGCGCAGCTTCGCGCTCCGACAGCTCGGGCGATGCGAGGAGGCGATCGATGCTGCACGGCGCGCTCTGACGCTCGCAGGCGAGGCGCCGATCCGGGCCATGCACCACGGACACCTCGGTGCGGCGCTCTACCTGGCCGGCCGGCTCGACGAGGCGGCGGAGGTCTACACGCGCGCGGTGGCGCTGCAGCACCAGGCGGGGATGCGGCGCCTCGAGGCGCTGACGACCGGAAACCTCGGGCTGCTGCGCGCGGAGCAGGGACGGCTCGCCGAGGCGGAGCGACTGATGCGCGCGGGGATGGAGACGATGGACGCGATAGGCGATCGGATGATCGCTTCGCGGTTCCGCTGGCACCTCGCGCGGCACCTCGATCCCGTGCAACGCAGGGAGGACGTCTCTGCGCTGCTCGACGAAGCGGATGCGGCCGCGCGGGCGCTCGGTGATCGCGAGCTGCGGACCCTGCTGCTCGTCGTCCGCGCGCGGCTCGAACCCCAGGCGGCGGAGGCACACCTCGCCGAAGCCGAGCGGCTGGCCGTCCCTTTCGGCGAGCGGCTCCTCTCCCAGGTCGCCCAGGGTCGGCGTCCAGACCGGCTCGTGCTCACCGTCTCCCCGGACGCAGGCCGCTTTGCGATCGCGCAGTCCGGAGGTGAGGGCGTTCAGGAGTCGCTTCACCGGCGCCCCACGTTGCGGCGGGTCCTCCTGCGCCTGGTGGAGGAGCGGGAGCGATCTCCGGGCCGCGCATTGGACGTGTACGCGCTCCTCGATGCCGGATGGCCGGGCGAGGCGGTGCACCCGGAGAGCGGCTCGCAGCGCGTCTGGACCGCCATCCGCACGCTGCGGCGGATGGGGCTGGAGGGCGTGCTCGTCTCGAGGGACGGCGGCTATCTGCTCGATCCCGGCGTGCCGCTGCGACGGCTGCCCGGTCCCTGACCTTCGGCCGTTCAGGAAGTTTCAGGCCCCCGCCGTGGTGCCGCGGCGATCGGCACTCCACGCTGCTCCCTCTTCGACGACAAGGAGACGGCATGAAGCGGTGGATGTGGAGCATGGTCGCGTGCGCGATCATCGGCGCGAGCGGTGCGACAGGGTGCGGCAAGGCGCCGGGCCCCGAGCAGGTGGATGCAGGTGGTGGTGCAGGGGACGGAGGCAGTGACGGAGGCGAGACGCCTGCGCCGTTCGAGCCGCAGATCGTCTGGGAGCCGTGCAACCTCTTCACCGAGGGACCGGAGTCGCCCGCCGAGTGCGCCACCTTCTTCCTCCCGCTGCGCTGGGACGAGCCTCAGGGCGGCACGTTCACCTACTTCGTGAAGAAGAAGCCGGCGACGAAGCCGCGGCGCGGATCGCTGTGGCTCCTGGACGGCGGCCCCGGCTTCGCGGGCATCAGCCTGGAGGGGCTGGCGTACATGATCGGGACCATTCGCCTCGCGGACCTCGACATCTACATCCCGTCTCATCGTGGCACCGGTCAGTCGTCGCGGCTGGGGTGCCCGGTGCAGGAGGCGGAGGAGAGCCCCGGCGGGACCAACATTCTCGACGAGGAGTGGGACGCGTGCCTCGACGAGGTGCTCGCGCAGTGGGGAGCGGATGGGCTGGCGGCCTTCAATGTGACCGAAGCGGCGGGGGACCTCGCCGGGCTCATCGACGCCACGCGGCAGCCGGGGGACCAGGTCTTCGTCTACGGCGCCTCGTACGGCACCTACCTCGCCAACCGCTACCTGCAGCTCCGGCCCTCGCAGGCGACGGGCGTGGTGATGGACTCGGTGTGTCCGGGCGAGGGCTGCTACCTCGCGGAGCAGGACGTGCTCTTCGACGAGGTGGGCCGCGAGCTCATCGCGCGCTGTGAGGCCGACGCGTGGTGCGGCGCGAAGGTGGGGCAGGGGCTCTATGCCCGCTACGCGCAGGCCATCGGGGAGCAGGAGGCCGGCACGCACTGCAGCGCGCTCAAGGACGCGGGGATCGACAAGCACGTGCTGCGGCTGGCGATGGGGATCATTCTCAACGATCGCCAACTGCGGCAGTTCGTCCCGGCGATCGCCCATCGCTTCGTGCGCTGCAGCACGGCCGACGTGGCGGCGCTGCAGCAGCTCGTCTCGGTGCTCTTCGGTGGTGGAGGTGGCGGTCAGGATCCGGTGATGAAGGCCCACTCGTGGGTGCTGGCCGAGAACATCGTGCTCTCGGAGATGTGGCCGCATCCCGCGCCGCCCACCAGCGTGCTGCGCGATGCCGCGGAGGCCGCGCTCATTTCGCTCGAGACCAGCATCAACTCCATCGCGATCTTCGATCGCTGGCCGCGCTATCCGAGAGACCCGTACGCGGACCGGTTCGCCAGCACCCGGGTGCCGATGTTGATGATGAACGGCACGCTCGATCCCTCCACGGCGCCGTCCCTGGCGGCGAAGGCGAAGGCGCAGTTCAACGCACCGAACCAGCACTACGTCGAGCTGCCGGACGTGCCGCACGGCGTGCTTCACAACAGCCCGATGACCACGCCCAACAAGCTCTGCGGCATCGAGCTCCTCCTCCAGTTCGTGGAGGCGCCGGAGGCGGGGCTGGATCTCTCCTGCGTCGACCAACTGCTGCCGCTCGATCTCCAGGGACAGCCCGGCCTCTCGCAGCACTTCTTCGGGACCGCGGAGCTCTACGACTGAGCAGTCTCGGTGAACGAACGCGGCGCGAGCGGACGGCCGAGGAAGTCCAGGGCCTCGATGTTCGCTTGCGCCGCTGGTGACCGTGGGAACTCGCTGTCCAGCAGCGAGTAGGCGCTGAGGTCCGCGCGCGCGTGGTGCGGCAGGGGCTGGCGCGCGCGCAGGGTGCCCTCCCAGGTGAAGCCCAGCCGCTTCGCGATGGCGATGCTGGGCACGTTCCCCGGCTCGCAGAGGATGTCCACCCGCGACACGCCGTCGAGCTGGAATGCGCACCAGACGAGCGCTTCGGCCAGCTCCGTGCCGTAGCCGTTGCGAATCCTGTTCTTGCTGACCCAGTAGCCCAGCTCCAGTGCGCCGAGCCCGGCTCGCCGCAGCAGTGCCCCCTCTCCAATCAACCGACCTTCTTCGCCGGTCGGGTGCCTCTCGAAGGCGGCGTAGATCCGGTCGCCGTCGCCGTCGAAGAGCGAGCGCGCCCGACGGACCGCCGCGACGTGCTGCTCGAGCGTGAACGGCGAGCCATTCGTCCCGGAGAGGGAGAAGGCACGCAGGTGATCCCCGCTTTCGTCCACCGCCTCCTTCCGGGCCCGGACGTCATGCGGGCCCAGGCAGCGCAGGACCAACCTCGGCGTGTGGAGCGTGTAGGCGACCGCGGGCCGTACCGGGCCGGGCTGTGCGTTGGCATCCATGGCGTCACGGTACAGGCGCCCGGGCGACAGGGCGATGACCGCGATGGCGTGACAGATGGTCCGTGCATGTTTATAACCGTCGAGTCAGTTACCGTCGATCGCGTCGACGGAAGGGGATCCGATGGAGCACAGGGAAGAGGGAGAGGACCAGGTCCGCGCGCTGGCTGCGCGGCACGGACTCCGGCTCGAGGGACGGCTGTCGGTCAACGAGCTGGGGCTCGACTACCGGATCGTGATCGGCGCGGACGAGAAGGGTACCCGCTGGGTCCTGCGCATCCCGCGGCGTGAGGACGTGCGGCAGAAGGTTCACAAGGAGGCGGGCTTCCTCTCGCTGCTCGGCCGCCGGCTGCCGTTCGCCGTTCCGGACTGGCGGATCGTCTCCCCCGAGCTCATCGCCTACCCGATGCTCACGGATTCGACCGCGCTGGTGGTCACGCCGGGAGCAGAGCCCAGGTGGGTCATCGACCAGGCGTCCGAGACCTTCGCTTCGACGTTCGCGCAGGCGCTGGCGGCGCTTCATGCGGTGCCTGTCGAGGAGGCGCGCAGCGCGGGCATGCCGGTGCGCACGCCCGCCGAATCGAGGAAGGCCCTCGCGGACGACATCGACAAGGTGCGGCGGGAGCTCACGGTCAGCGAGACGCTGCTCACCCGCTGGCGGCGCTGGCTGGATGACGAGAGCTACTGGCCCGACTTCTGCGTCCCGGTCCATGGAGACCTCTACGTGGGCCACGTCCTCGTCGACGAAGGCGAGCGCGTCACCGGGATGATCGACTGGAGCGAAGCCCGGGTAGACGATCCGTCCATCGACATGACCTCGCACCTGATGGTGTTCGGCGAAGCGGGGCTCGCGCGGCTGCTGCGGGACTATGAGGCCGCGGGCGGACGCACCTGGCGCCGGATCGCCGAGCACGCCGCCGAGCGGATGGCCGCCTATCCGGTCAACTACGCGCTCTTCGCGCTGGAAACGAAGAACGACGAGCACCTCGCCGCCGCGAAGGCGCAGCTCGCTGCGATTGAATGATCCGGAGGCGCAGGCTGCTGCCGCTCGCGGTGCTGCTCTTCGCGGGGTTCCTGTTTCGCGTGGGGAACGCAGCCGCTGCGCTGGCGTTGCCGTGGCTGGCGCTCACGCACACGGGCAGCGCGGTGTGGGCGGGCGCGACGGCGGCTGCGGGCGTGTTGGCCACGGTCGCGGGCGCGTCCTTCGGGGGACACCTCATCGATCGGCTGGGGCCCGCGCCGGTGGCCTGGGTCGGCGGAGTCGTGGGGGGCGTGGCGGTTGCCGCGATCCCCATGCTCGCGGGCATGGGTCTGCTCGGGCCGGCTTCTCTCGTCGCCCTGGTCGCGCTGGGCGCTGCCTTCGATGCACCGGCGGTCGCCGCTCAGGACAGCCGTCTGCCAGAGCTGGGGCGCCTCGCCGGGCTCAGGCTGGAGAAGGTCGCCACAGCGAAGGGATTCATGGGGCAGTCCGCGCTGCTGTGCGGCCCGCTCCTCGCCGGCCTGTGCATCGGATTGCTGGGGGCAGCGCGGACGCTGCAGGTCACCGCGGCTGCGTCAATCGCGGCCGGGCTCTTCGCGTGGCGCGTGCTGCGGCGTCGCCGCGGGCGACGGAGGGCTCATCGGAATCAGCCATCGGGCGGGGATACGAGCGCGTGGGCCGGCCTCGTGCACCTGATCAGGGCCCCCCTCCTCGGGAGGCTCCTGTTGGTGGTCACGCTCGGTGCAGCCACGCTCGGCGCGAGCAACGCCGTCGTGCTGCCGGCCCTCTTCCATGGCGCGGACCGTCCGGCCACGGACCTGGGGCTGTTCATGTCCGCCCAGGGAATCGGCGGTTTGGCGGGGCTGGCGGTGCAGGGCGTGCTTCCGTCGAAGCTGCCGGAGCGATTCCGGCTGGCGATGGCCTACGCGCAGTGCGCGGTCGTGCTGTGCGTGCTCAGCCTCCTGCCGCCCGCGCCCGTGCTCGTCGCCATCGGACTGTGGATTGGACTGATGACCGCTCCGCTCTCGCCCATCCTCAACACCGTCATCTACCGCCTCACACCGCAGGCGCTCCGGGGCAGGGTCCTCGGCGCCATCTCGGCGGTGGTGACGTCCGCCTCGCCCCTGGTCATCGTGATGATGGGACTCGGCGTCGAGCGCTGGGGCGCCCGGGCGATGCTCGTCGTCGCTGGTTTACTCGTCTCGGTATCCGCTGCACTCTCTCTGCGGCTGCGATTCGAACCGATGCTGCGCGCGCGGCTCGAAGGAGCGGAGTGATGGCCCGGCCCAAGCTCAAGTCCGATGACGAGGTGCTCGACGCGGCCAACGCGGTGCTCAAGCGGCGTGGGCCCCTCGACTTCACGCTCAACGACGTGGCGCAGGAGGTCGGGCTCTCCCGGGCGGCGGTGATCCAGCGCTTCACCAACAAGGAGACGCTCCTCATCCGCATGATGGAGCGCGACGTCGGGCTGCTTCGCGAACACCTCGAGAGGCTGCCAAGGGAGAAGGGGCCCGAGGGCGTGTGGGCATTCCTGCAGGCGCTCGTCCGCGGCATGGGTCACGGCTACACGTTCTCCGTCAACGCGTTGATCTTCTGGCACGAGACCCAGATCCCCGAGCTGCAGCGGCTGTCCGGCCTGCGCACCCGCTACGTCCACGAGGCGATCCGGCAGAGGCTGCCGCCCGGCGCGCCTGCCGGTACGGCCGCGCTCCTGCACTCGGTGATCGGCGGCGCTGCCATGCAGTGGCTCAGCGCGCCGAGACGGAAGCTGGCGGATTACGTGCTGGCCCAGGTCAAGGACGTGCTTCAACTCCTCTTCCCGAAGACGGACTTCGGAGGCTGAACCGTGACCACGTCGTCCTCCTCCGAAAGACTCTTCATCTCCACCACGCCCGGACTCGAGCCAGCGCTGGAGCGCGAGCTGCGGCGCATGAGGCTGCGCGTCCACCGCCTCCCCGGTGGCGGCGGCGTGGAGGTGGAGGGGCCGGCGGGCACGTTCGTGCGCATCAACCTCGAGTCGCGCGTGGCGAGCCGGGTGCTGATGCGCCTCGGCTCCTTTCCGGCGGCGGATCCTCGCGCGCTGCAGCAGGGGCTCGGGAAGATCGGGCTCGCGGGCTTCCTGAAGGCGCCGGAGGAGGCGGTGAGCGTCTCGGTGAACTCGCACCGATCGCGGCTCGGCGCTGGGCAGGTGCGGGAGCTGGCGGCGCGCGTGTGGCAGGTGGCGCCGGAGCGGCCCTCCCAGGATGAAGAAGAGAGGGGACCGCTGCAGGTACAGCTCCGGCTCGATGGGGACGTCTGCACCGTCAGCGCGGATACGTCGGGGGAGCTCCTCTACCGGCGTGGCTATCGGCAGGAGGTCTCGCGTGCGCCGCTGCGGGAGACGCTGGCTGCGGGCGTCCTCGAGCTGGCGGACTACCGGGGCGATGAGCCGCTGTGGGATCCGATGTGCGGCTCGGGCACCTTCGTGATCGAGGCGGCGTGGATCGCGCTCGGGCGAGCGCCGGGGCTGGAGCGTGAGCGGCTCGCGTTCGACGTGGAGGGGCTCGAGGCGGTGAAGGCGGAGCTTCGCCGGCGTGAACGCTCGAAACCTCCACACGAGCTGCGCGCAACCGACCTGAACGCGGGATCGCTGGGCGTGGCGCGGCGCAATGCGAGGCGCGCGGGTGTGCAACCCTTCCTCGTGCTCGAGCGCGACGACATCACCTCGCCGAAGCACCTTCCCGCATCACCGCACGGCCTGCTGGTGACCAACCCGCCCTACGGCAAGCGGGTGGGCGAGGGCGGCGATCTCCCTTCTTTGTACGCCGCGCTCGGACGGCTCCTGCGCGAGCGTCTCCCCGGCTGGCGCGGTGCGGTCCTGGTTCCTGAAGTACGTCGCGGGACGCCGGACGTGCAGCTCGAGCGCGCGCTGGGCCTCGAGCCGGAGGACGTGTTCGAGCTCGACAACGGAGGCCTGCCGCTCCGCCTCCTGCTCTTCGCGCCCGCTCAGCGCACGGTCGCGATGCGCTGACCCGGACCGCGGATCTCCTGGCCGAACGGGGCGAGCGCGAGGAAGGCCAGCTTGAGGTGCTGGAACGCGAACGGGATGCCGATGATCGTCACCGCCAGCCCCAGCGCGAGGCCGATGTGGGTGATGAAGATCCACACGCCGGCCACGATGATCCAGAGCACGTTGAGCACAAGGCCTAGGCCTGATCCGAGGAACCCCCGCTTCGCGCTCTCGAGGTCACGTCCGAACGGCAGGAGCCCCAGCAGCCCGATCTTGAAGCACTGCACGCCGAACGGGATGCCGACGATGGTGAGGCAGAGGAGCAGCCCGGCGACGAGGTACTCGAGGAAGATCAAGAGCCCGCCGCCGAAGATGACCCAGAGGATGTTCAGGAGGGTGCGCACACCCCCATCTACGCAGGAGTGCGCCCCCGATTGCACGCGCCGGCGCCCCTACGCCGTGCGGACGCCCGACTGCCGACGGATGAACTCGAAGAGGCTGCCCAGCACGACCACGATCCCGCAGCCGATCACGTTGAACCAGAGGAACCCCAGGTTCGACCCGAAGTAGAGCGCCACCACCGTCGCCTGGGCGATCAGCGCGGCGATGAAGACCGGCGTGGAGGTCACGCGCTTGATGAAGAACGCCACCACGAAGAGGCCGAGCACCGTCCCGTAGAAGATGGAGCCGAGGATGTTCACCGCCTCGATGAGGTTGTCCACCAGGGAGGCGAACGAGGCGAAGCCCAGCGCGACCAGGCCCCAGAGGATGGTGAAGCCCTTGGAGACCCACAGCTCGCGCCTCGGCGAGGCGGGCGGCTTCCCGTGGTGGAAGAGCCGCTTGTAGAGGTCGATCATGCTCGTGGAGCCCAGCGCGGAGAGCTCCGCCGCGGTCGAGCTCATCGCGGCGCAGAGGATGACCGCGATCAGCAGGCCCACCAGCCCCGCCGGGATGAACTGCAGCACGAAGCTGATGAAGACGTAGTCCGCGTCCTTGGTCTCCGCCTGTGGCAGCGCCTTCGACACCAGCGCCTTCACGTCCGACCGAACCGCCTTCGTCTCCGCCGCGGCCTCCTTCAACGCCGCGCGCGCCGCCTCGTGCTGCGCCTCGTCCTCCGCGTCCCGGGTGGCGACGAAGGCGTGGGCGGCCTCGCGCTGCCGTTCGAACGCGGCGTCGTGACGCGCCTCCAGCTCCGCGAGCGCAGGGCCGTGCTCGGTGGCCGCGACGCGCTGCAGGGTGGGCGTGTTGAAGAACACCGGCGGCTTCGTGAACACGAAGAACACGAACACCATCACGCCGATGAAGAGGATGACGAACTGCATGGGGATCTTGAAGATCCCGTTGAAGACCAGGCCCAGCCGGCTCTCGGTGACGCTCTTGCCGGTGAGGTAGCGGCCCACCTGCGACTGGTCGGTGCCGAAGTAGGAGAGGGCGAGGAAGAACCCGCCGGTGATGCCGCTCCAGAAGTTGTAGCGGTTCTCGAAGTTGAGGTCGAAGCTCACCACGTTCATCCGGCCCAACGCGCCGGCGAGGTCCACCGCGGCGGGGAAGGAGACCTGCTCCGGCAGTTGGAGGATGACGATCGTCCCCGCGACGAGCATGCCGGTGAGCATCACCACCATCTGGCCCTTCTGCGTCTGGCTCACCGCGCGCGTCCCGCCCGAGACGGTGTAGGCGATGACCAGCAGACCGATGACGAGGATGGTCCCGTCCAGCGACCAGCCGAGGATGGTGCTGAGGATGATCGACGGCGCGTAGATGGTGATGCCGGCGGCGAGCCCCCGCTGGATGAGGAAGAGCAGCGCGCCGAGGTAGCGCACGCGGGCGTCGAAGCGGTGCTCGAGGTACTCGTAGGCCGTGTAGACCTTGAGCCGGTAGTAGATGGGGACGAAGACCGCGCTGATGACGATCATCGCCAGCGGCAGGCCGAAGTAGAACTGCACGAACCGCATCCCGTCCTCGTACGCCTGCCCCGGCGTGGAGAGGAACGTGATGGCGCTGGCCTGCGTGGCCATGATCGACAGGCCGATGGTGGGCCACTTCAGCGTGTTGTCGCGGAGGTAGCCCTGCACATCCTTCACGCCGCGCGACTTCCACGCGCCGTAGAAGACGATGAAGCCGATGGTGCTGACGAGCACCACCCAGTCGAGCGCGCTCAAGACGCCCACCTCGTCAGCGCGTAGAAGACGATCGTCAGCACCGCCAGCTCACCCAGCAGCAGCAGGTACACGTTGCGCCACCTGCCGAGGAACGGAGGCGGCTCCTCGGCAGCAGGGGGCGCGCTCCGGGGGAGGCTCTTGTCGTCGGGTGCAGCCATGTCGGTCACTTCGTCCCCAGGAGGTTCACGAACAGCCGGTACGCGCCCGGGACGCCGGCGGGGAGCTGCCGGAAGAACGCGAGCCCGGTGTACACGTAGCTGCCCTTGCCGTGGCGCACGTAGAGGGTGCTGCCGGTGAGCGGCTCCTCCTCCGGATCTGCGATGCGGAAGAGCGGCTGGTAGCGATCGTCCCACTTCGCCGCGAAGTAGATGCCGCGCTCCTGCACCCAGCCTTCGAAGTCCGCCGAGGTGAGGACGTTCGGCGCGCGCAGGACGGGGTGCTTGCCGTCCACGAAGTCCACCCGCGCGGTCTCGTCGGTGATCCGGTCGCGGCCGAGCTCGAGCGGGAAGGGACCTATCGACATGTGCAGCGGGGCGAACCAGTTGTTGGTGTTGTACTGGACCACCACGGTGCCGCCGCGCTCGACGTAGCGCATCAGCCGCTCGTGCGAGGCCCGCACCGCCTCCCGCGTGTTGTACGCGCGCACGCCCAGCACGATGGCCCGGAACCGCGAGAGGTCTCCCGTCCGCAGCGTCGCGTCGTCGAGAAGCTCCACCTGGACGCCCACGTGCGCGAGGTCCTCGGCCACGGTGTCACCCGAGCCGCGCACGTAGCCGACACGCCCCTGCGGGAGCCGGAGCTGCACCGGCACCGCGCGCACCTGCGACGGCTGCAGCACCGTCTGGAAGGGGATGTGCGCGTAGTCGATCACGTCTTCGCGGAAGGACCACCCGCGGCCCGCCACGGTCACCACCGGCCGGACGTCTCCCGCCTGCGCGACCTTGCCGTGCGTGAGCTCGAAGCGCACCTGCGTCTCGTCGCCGGCCTTCGCCAGCTTCACCGCATGCCTTGCCGGCGTGGCCTTCCAGCCGTCCGGGAGCGCCAGCGTCACCTCACCTTCGACGCCGTCCTGCGCCGCCCGCACGCGCACCACGAGCGGCGCCGGCTTCCCGTTCGCGGAGAGGACCGCCTCGCGCGTGGGCGTCACCGTCGCCGGCGGCTGGAGCAGCACCGGGCGCAGCCGCTCCCCATGCACCGGATCCGTCCACGCGAACTGGAGGGGCACGCGCCAGCGGAGCGTCGATCCCTTCGGTGAGCCGGGCGAGCCGTTCGACACGAGCTCCACTTCGACCTCGAGCGGCGAGGGACCGCTGGGCGCACCCACCAGCGCCTGCTCGGAGACACGGTAGCGGCCGCGCTCCGGCGCCTCGCGCAGCCAGTAGGGGACGGAGACCTCTGCTTCTGCCGGGACGGTGTGCTTCAGCGGCAGCACGCGCTTCTCCCCGACCTTCAACGTCGCATCCGCGGCGACCGGCGAATCCGTCCCCACGCGAAGCGCCCGGACCGTCCAGCTCGAGGGGCGCCGCGCGCTGACCTCCACCGATGCCTCCACCTCGCTCCCCGGCACCACCGCCGGTTGCTTCGCCGTCGCCCTCACGAAGAGCCCGCTGGCGGCCACGAGCATCCGCTCCACGTCGCGGCGCGCGTCTCGGACCCGCGGGGCGTCGGGCAGTCCGTTCAGGGATTCATGCGCCCTCCACAGATGCGGGAGCACCTGCTCGGGCCGGTCCGGGTGCAGCGACTCTTTCGCCTGTGCGATGGCCTGCACGAACGGCTTTGCCGCCTCGCCGTAGCGCGACCAGTCCGCCACCACGCCGTCGAGCAGGTCCTTCTTTGCGCGCTCTCCCGCCACGTGGACGAAGTGCTCGAGCAGCGGACCCCGCTCGCCGGGCATCCCGAAGCCCTGGCTCTTGTGCTGGCTGCGCGAGAGCGCCGCGAGTTCTCCGTGGCCCAGGCCGCGTCGAGGGTCGTAGCCGCCCACGTCCATCACCAGCGCGCCCTCCGGCGGCTTGTCTCCGCGCCAGGTGCCGAAGTTGTGGACCACCCGCCGGGCCTGCCACGGCTTCACGCCTTGCGAGAGCTGCTCGGGGAAGCGCGAAGGATCCGCCGCGGCGATGAAGGCCTCGCGGGCGAGGATCGCCGAGGCGGTGTGGTGCCCGTGGTTGGGCGGCTTCTCGCTGAAGCGGGTGACGATCACGTCCGGCTGGAAGGTGCGGAGGATCCACACCACGTCCGCCAGAGACTCCTCGCGCCCCCAGATGCCGAAGGTCTCGTCCGCGCGCTTCGAGTAGCCGAAGTCGCGCACGCGGGAGAAGCGCTGCACCGCGCCGTCCAGCCGTCTTGCCGCGAGGAGCTCCTCGGTGCGGATGACGTCGAGCAGCTCGCCCTGCTCACCGCCGATGAGGTTCTGTCCGCCACCGCCGCGCGTCATCGAGAGGTACGCCGCGGTCACGTGCCGGCCGTTGGCGAGGTACGCGAGCAGCCGTGTGTTCTCGTCGTCCGGATGCGCAGCGACGTAGAGGACCCGCGCGGTACCGGAGAGACGGTCCAGCGTGTGGGCGAGCTCGGCGGCGTTCATCGCGGACTCCCGGGCATGCGCGCTCGTGGCCGCGCAGAGCAGGGCGGTCAGGGCAGCGCACAACGACGTTGGTTTCATGTCTTCAGCACCCGGTGGAAGAAGCCTTCCCAGCGCTCCAGAGCGGGCTCGAGCTGGAAGTTCGCGACCGCGTGCGCACGCGCCTTCTCCGAGAGCGCCGACCGCAGCGCGGGCTTCGAGACGACCTCCACCACCGCCGCCGCGAGCGCGTCCACGTCGAACGGCGGCACCAGCCGGCCCACGCCTTCGCACACCACCTCCGGCAGTCCGCCGACGCGGTAGCCGAAGACCGGCACGCCGCAGCTCAGCGCCTCGAGCGCGGCCACGCCGAAGCTCTCCATCTCGCTCGGGAGCAGGAAGGCGTCCGCGTGCTGCAGCAGCCCCGCGAAGTCGTCCCGCTTGCCGAGGAACCTCACGTGCGGGGTCAGCCCCAGTTCAGCCGCGCGCACCTCCGTCCGCGTCCGCTCCGGGCCGTCTCCCACCAGCACCAGGCGCGCCGGCAGCGATCGTCGGACGCGCGCGAGCACCTCCATCAGATCCAGGGGCCGCTTCACCACGCGGAAGTTCGAGACGTGGAAGAGCACCGGCCCGTCCGCCCCCACGTCGAACAACGCGTGCAGCCGCGAGGGCGGGGAGGCGGCTGCGTCCAGCGGGCGGAAGTGATCGGTGTCGACGAAGTTGGGGAGGACCTCGATCGAGGAAGACACCTCGTTCGAGAGCCCGAGCCGCGTGCGCGCTTCGTCCCGGAGGTAGGCGGAGGGAACGCTGATCCCATCCGAGGCGGAGACGCTGAACGCGGTGGCCGCGCGATACGCCGGATCCGCGCCGATCCGGGTCACGTCGGTGCCGTGGAGCGAGGTCACCAGCTTCGGGCCGTGCGCGCCGAGGGCTTGCCGCGCGAGGAGACCGGCCGCGGCATGGGGCACCGCGTAGTGCACGTGGATGAGGTCGAGCGGGTGCGAACGCCCGAGCTCGATCAGCAGCGACGCGAGGGCGAGCGTGTACGGCGCGTGGTCGAAGACGGGGTACTCGGGGACGGCGAGCGGATGGAACTGCACCCGGCTGCCGGGTCCGCCCGAGCGCATCGGACGCCCGCGCGCCACGAGGTGGACCTGGTGACCGCGCGCCGCCAGCCCTTCGGCCAGCTCGGCTGCGACGATGCTGCTGCCACCGAGAGAGCGGAAGCAGACGATGGCGATCGATAGAGGAGAGGAGCTCAACGCGAGGACTCGAAGGCGTGCGGTTCTGGGAGCGCGTTCTGACGGAAGTGGGTGATGGGATCGATGAGGCCGGGCACGCGGGCGGTGCGCCAGGCTTCACCGGCGGAGGTGCCGATCATCGAGCCGTGGTAGCGGTCGCGCGCGTCGATCGCCTCGAGCAGCGTGCCCGAGCCGACCAGCGTCTTCGCACCATCCGGCCCGGGGACGAGCTGGCTCCGGTAGCAGGCGATGGCCTCGCGCTTGCGCTCCATCGCCTTCGACGTGTCGATGATGAAGGACGGCGTCATCCGATGGCGCATGGCGTACGCGAGCACCTGCCTCGGACGCATGGCGGGCGCCGGAGCCGATGCGCCGGTCTCGAACTTGCGCACGCCGCAGAAGAAGGACGCGCGTGCGAGCAGCGCTCCGGCCGCCTCGTGATCGGGGTGCCGCTCCTCCGTCCAGGGCACGAGCAGCAGCTCCGGGCGCGCGCGACGGATCGCTTCCACCACCGCGCGGAGCTGTTCGTCCGACCACGGGTTCAGGCCGGTGTCCGGCAGCCCGAGGTTCTCGCGCCACTGCAGGCCGAGCACGCGGCTGGCGGCCGCCGTCTCGGATTCGCGCTCCTCCAGCGTCCCGTTGCTCGCGCGCTCGCCGCGGGTGAGGTCGACCACGGCGGTCCGGTGGCCGAGGTCCGCCAGGGTGATCAGCGTTCCGCCGCAGAAGATCTCCGCGTCGTCGGGATGCGCCGCGAACGCCAGCGCCTCCACGCCGTAGCCGGTCGCCCCCGACGTCATGGCCGCAGATCCCTCTGCGCGGTCTCGATGCTCAGGCCGTCCGAGCTCTCGTGGAGCTCGACGCCGGCGAGTACCTGCTCGACCAGCGCGCGATCGCCCACCTGCGCCGCGAAAGAAGAGAGGCCGAACACCCGCTCTTGCGGCGCGCCGTCCGGCTGCAGCCGCGCGAGGAGCTGGCGCACCTGCGTCACCTTCTCCCCATCCGCATGCAACACCGCGCGCGCGTAGTGACGGGCCAGTTTGCCCACGTACCGGCTCACCGAGCTGCGCGTCTTCCGCAGCGGCGTGGCGAGCGCATCGCCGACGCGATCGAGGGAGGGGCTCGCCTCGGCCAGGGCCCGCTCGAAACCGTCGATGAGCCGCCGCTCGAGCGCATCTGGAGAGAGCTCACCTTTGACGCCCTCGCCCTGGGTGAGCAGCGCATCCTCGTCGAGCTTCGCGGGCAGCGGCTCACGACCGGAGGTGAGCTGCAGGGACGCAGCCAGCCTCCGCGCCGGCTCGTCGACGATCCGGAAACGGGCCCGCTGCAGCACGCGGGGCATCGGGACGCCGAAGCCCGCATATAGAGGTGGAAGCTGCGCGAAGTAGGCGACCTCCGCCGGGCCTCCGACGTACGCGGCGGTGCGCAAGAGCGTGTCCTGGAGGATCGGCCGCAGGAGCGCGCTGGTGCTGAAGCGGAGCGGCTCCGACTCGAGCAGCGAGAGCAGCTCTTCACGCGGCCAGGTGCGCGTTCCGCCATGCTCCTTGAACCGGTCCGCCCCGTCGCGTTCGAGCCGCACACGCGGGCCTTCGGGGCCATCCGGATGGAAGAAGCTCAGCGGAGAATCCGGGCGAACGTGCACCTGCACCGGCCGGCCTGCGGCCTCGAGCTCCGCCGCGCGATCCTGCAGCGCCCGCGAGAGCGGCCCGGCTTCTTCGATGGCCCGACGGTGCACGCGCGCTGCGATGGGCGCCAGGGCGGGATCGCGCGGATCGACGAGCACCAGTCCTTCGGGCGCGAAGAGCTCGGCCAGCATGCCCGCGAACGCCTGAGACCAGCCGGCGCCGGGACGGTAGTGGCGCGAGAGCCGTTCGAGGTGTTCCTGCGCGTGTGGCAGGCCATCTACCGCGCGGCGGAGGGAGGACAAGGCGCCCATCACCTCGGAAGGGAGGACGCGGTGCGCGATGGGGATGCGCGGGTCCTCGCTCGCGGACGGCACCTTCAAGGTGAGGGGGAGCCCGTCTGCACCGAGCGCCTGGATGGAGGCGATCTCCGGCAGGTCGTGGTCCTCGGTCTGGAGCCAGAACACCGGCACCACGGGCTCACCGCTCCGCTTGCTCAGCTCCTGCGCGAGCCGGATGGTGCTCGCCGCCTTGTGCAGCGTGTAGAGCGGCCCGAGGAAGAGCCCGACCTGCTGTCCCGTCACCACCGCGCGCGCCCCTTCCCGGAGCGCGCGCAGGTGGGCATCCCTCGCCGACGACGGCGGCAGCACCGCGTTCTGTGCGGCGAGGGCCTGGTGAACCGCTACTTCCATCCGGCGATCGCGCTCGTCACCTGAGGCCTGAAGAAGCCCTCGAACACGCCATCACCCTGGCCGAGGCGCATGGCCTCCTCGGCCGCCGCGCGCGCGTCTCCCTTGCGGCCCTTCTTGCCGAGCGCCTGCGCGCGGACCCACTGGTTCCACCAGGTGGGCTGGATCGCGATCGACTTGTCCGCCAGCGCCAGCGCCTGGTCCACGTCACCGCCGGACTCGAGGATGTAGCGCGCCGAGGCGAAGTGCGGCCGCCACGCGTTCTGCACCGCCTGGTCGATGTTCGCCGCCACGTGCGCCTTGGTGTCCACGCTCACCGGCACGCGGACGCGCAGCTTCTCCCACTCGAGGTCGATGTTCGCGCCGTCATCGGTCATGTCCGAGAAGATGAAGGTCATCCGCTCGCGGCTCGAGGGCAGCGCGGTCGGCTTCACCTTCACCCGGGCCACGTCGTGCTTCTGGTCGTACTGCGTGGCGCCCCAGCCTTCCGGCTTGGCGTTGAGGATCATCGTCCACTCGGTCTTCCCGGGGATGGAGAAGATCGCGTACGAGCCGGCCGGCACCTTCGTCGTGCCGAAGGTGAAGTCACGGCTGACGGTGAGCTTGGTGGTGGCGTTCGCGCCGGTGCGCCAGATCTTGTCGAGCGGCACCACGCCACCCCAGACCTTGCGGCCCTTGATGCCGGGCGACGCATAGTCGATCGAGAAGTCGGTCACGCCCACGCGGGTCTGCACGCGCGAGGTGGGGCTGGAGGCCGGGAGCTCGGGGACGTTCTGCTGGGCGAGGGCGACGACCGGCGAGAACGCCAGCGCCGCAACGGCTGCAAAGAGGACCTGCTTCTTCAAGCGGAGCATCTCCTTCGAGAGGTGATTGGGGCGCGCATGCTACCCCTCCCCCTCGAAGGCGGAAGTGTTCATTTCCGGAGCGCCGGGCAGGCAGGCGCTTCAGCGGCTCACGGGCCCGAGTGATCCCATTGCGGATCGTCGGAGGCGAAGCGCTGGGCCCACTCACGCGCGCTCAGGCCGGTGGAGTTGGTGATGCCGGGCGTGGTGTAGACCACGTGGTC
>CAZCWA010000053.1:0-16612 GCA_964502265.1 uncultured Myxococcaceae bacterium
GGTCACGGCAGGTTCCTCTTGGGGGGGCTGTGCAGGGGTCTTTGCAGAAGGCCGCGCGCACCCGGCCGCGGCGGCGGCGAGGCCGGCCGAGGCGGTGGCGATGACCTTCAGGGCCTTGCGGCGGTTCGGATCCACGTCGTCGCGCGTGCTCATGGGCGAGGCAGGCTTAACGCACGCGCGCGCCCGCCGCACGAGGGCGCCCGGACCTCAGGCAGACGGGCGCCTGCTCAGGGGAGCGGCGCGGCGGGGCTGGGGTCGTTGGCGATGTAGCCCACGATGTCCGACCAGTGCTCGCTGGCCGCGCTGATCTCCGCCGTCATGATCGCCTCGGCGGCGGCCTGGTCCGCGCGGACGCGGCCGGCGCGGATGAGCCCCGAGATGTAGCGCACCGCGGCCAGCCGGGTGGCCAGCTCGGACCGCGCGACGTCGAAGGTGCAGTCCCAGCCGTTCCACCGCATCATCCACAGCTCGTCGGCGACCCAGTCGTTGATCACCTTCTCCGGATCCTCGCGCTTCTTCGACCGGGCGATGGCGAGGTCGAAGGACCACGCCCACGGGCGGGGACGCTTCGGCGGGGTGTGGCCGCTGTGCAGGTGCAGCAGCGCGTCGCCGAACCAGGACAGGCCGATCCCGCCGGCCGAGTGATCGTCCATGTCGTAGAAGCCCACCGCGAGGATGGGCCAGGACTCCTCGGCCAGCGGGGGCAGCACCTCCGCCGCCAGCACGTCCTCCGCGCGCTCGCCCGCGAGCAGCCGGCGGATCATGTCCTTCTCGATCACGTGGTACTCGCCAAAGGGCATCAGCTCACCGGCGGCGATGGGCACCTCTCCGGGCGCCACGTGATCCACCTCGAGGCGCCCCTTCGCGTCCGAGAGCGAGCGCCGCGCCTCCTCGAGGCTCAACGGCCGCCGGTCTCCGAGCGTGCGGCAGGGGCAGCGGTGCTCGGTGGTGACGCGGTTGCCCTCGGGCGTGGCCAACAGGCCGTAGGGGAACCGGCGGCACCCCTCCGGCTTGGCCGCGTGACCGTGGTGCTTGTGCACCCCGCACAGCCCGTTCTCGCGCTGGGCGCACTGGCCATCGGCACCGGGGCGCATGCACGGCGCGTCCACGTTGTCCTGCTGGATGACCGAGCCCTTCACCAGCGCGCGCATGTCCCGCGCTTCCTTCTTCGAGAGCGGTCCGAGCGCGTGGATGTCCGAACAGCAGAGCCCGTCGCTGAAACACTCGAAACGCGCGCCCGGTCTGGCCAACAGTGCCGATGTCATTCGGGACGGCCTTCTACCAGATGGCGCTACCGTGTCCTGCATGTCCAATCGAGAGGGGTCGAATGATCGCGAGGGGGCAGGCGAGCCGTTGCCCTCCGGCGTCGAGCTTCTGCTGGCGGGCCGCAGCGCGGACCTCGGCGGCGGGCTGACCGTGCTGCGCGCCCTGCCCCAGGCGCGGCGGCGGATGGTGGGACCGTTCGTGTTCCTCGATCAGATGGGGCCGGCCGAGTTCTCCCCCGGCGGCGGCGCAGTCGGGATGGAGGTGCGCCCCCACCCCCACATCGGGCTGTCCACCGTGACGTACCTCTTCGAGGGCGAGGGCGTGCACCGCGACTCCCTGGGGACGGTGCAGCCCCTCCGCCCGGGCGAGGTGAACTGGATGACCGCCGGCCGCGGCATCGCCCACTCGGAGCGCAGCCCGGAGGAGGTGGCCACCCGCGGCGGCCGCCTGTTCGGGATCCAGATCTGGGTCGCGATGCCGAAGGCGCTGGAGGAGATGGCGCCCACCTTCGATCACCACGACGCGGACGAGATCCCCGAGCGCGAGGACGGGGGCGTCAAGATGCGGCTGGTGCTCGGAGCGTTCGAGGAGCTGCGCTCGCCGGTGCGGGTGCACTCGCCGCAGTTCTACGCGGTGGTCTCGATGGAGGACGGCGCGGTGGTCCGGGTGCCGCGGGACCACGACGAGCGCGCGGTGTACGTGGTGGAGGGCGCGGTCTCGCCGGGGCAGGGAAAGGTGAACCGCGGCGAGCTGGCGGTGCTCGCGCGCGGCGGCGAGGTGCTCCTGCGCGCCTCGGGCCCCAGCCGGATCCTCCTCTTCGGCGGCGAGCCCCTGGACGGGCCGCGCCACATCTACTGGAACTTCGTCTCCTCCTCGAAGGAGCGCATCGAGCAGGCGAAGGAGGACTGGCGCGCCCAGCGCTTCGGCGCCGTCCCCGAGGAGACCGAGTTCATCCCCCTCCCCGGGGACCCCGAGCCCCCCGAGCCGGTCAACTACCCCTGACGGCGCCGGGCCTCCCCTACTGGGAATCCTGAAGCTGCTCCATCTCGGAGCCCTCGGCGCCGGAGCCGCCCACCTCCGTCTGCCCGTCATGGTCCGCCGGCGAGGCGTCGTCCTGCATCACGTCGAAGCCCGAGCCGCCCTGGTCCGCGTCCTGGGGCGAGTTGCGGTCCCACGACTCGCTCTCGGCCGCCTCCGGACGCAAAGGCTCCTCCATGGTGGTGCCCTCGCTGCTGGGGTGCAGCCCTTCCGAGCCACCCTCCGGCGTGGCCCTCCCCGTGCTTGGATCCAGCCCCGCCCCGCCGGTGCCCGCCGACTCGTCCCTCGGCGCCTGCTGCTGCTGGGCTCCGGTGCCGCCGGCGGCCTCCTCGCCGCGGTTCTGACAGCCGGTCGCGGCCAGCAGCGCCGTCCCCGCCACGATCCCGATGAGCTTCCTCTTCATGTCCCCCTCCGTCCGAAGCCGGGCGCACCCTGGCCCGCGCGGTCAGAATCTGGTGTCCGGAAAAGTCGGGGCGTAACCGGCACCGGCGACCGGGCCGCCAGGCGCCGGGCCGAGCCTCCGGGGGCAGGGCCGGCTCGACTGTTGAAAGAAAGACATACCTCCTGCCCTTCCAGACACGACGACCTGCCCATCCAACCGGGGACGCCCACTCCCCCAGCCATGGACGGGTGGGAATCCACCCGAGGAGCGGTGCCCATCCACCCGCGGACGACCGCTCCTCCAGCCCGTACGCCCACTCCCCCAACGCAGGACGCCCACTCCCCCACCCGTGACCGGGTGCCCATCCACCGGAGGCGGGGTGCCCATCCACCCGCGGACGACCGCTCCTCCAGCCGAGGACGCCCGAATCCGCCCGCGGCCGGGTGCCCATCCCGGCATCTGTGCCTCAGCCGGCCGCTCGCGCCGCGCGGTCGGCCTCCCCCTCCAGCCAGACCGCGAACGCCTCGCGAGGCAGTTGCACCTCCACCAGCTCCCCGCGCACCGCGAAGTGGATGATCGCCCGCTTCACCCGCTTCCCCGTCGCAGCCTCCAGCGCGGCGGCGTAGGCGCAGAGCTGTCCTGCGTGGGCCCGCGCCCGCTCGTCCCGGATGGCCTCGCCGCCGGGGAACGACTTGTGGTCCACCAGCACCAGGCCCTCCCCGTCGTCGAGCACGAGGTCCACCTCGCCCACCATCACCCGCGGTCCTTCGGGCGTCTGCAGCAGCCAACGCACCGGCCACTCGCGCAGCCAGACCGCCCCGGGGTGCTCCGCCTCGAGCTGCGCGCGCAGCCCGTCCGACACCGAAAGCAGGGTCTGCGGCGCCACCCCCATCCCCAGCCCGTGCGCGTCGAGCATCCGGGACGCCAGCGCCCGCCGCGCCTGCGCCTCCATCCCCGGCACGTCGGCGGCGAGGAAGCGGTGGACGGCGTCCCCCACGCTGCCCATCTGGTCGCCCGGGACCGCCAGCGGCTTGCGCGACCCGATGCGCCGCGGCGAGGAGAGGACCACCTGCGCGGCCAGCGCCTCGGGCAGGACCACCTCCGAGGGCCGGACCCGCTCGGGCACCCGGGCCTCCTCACGCGCCGCCGGCACGAACCAGCGGTGCCGCTCGTCGGCGCGTGCGCTCTCGCCCGGCGCGGTCGCATCGAAGGACCGGGCGAGGCACGGGAAGGGCGTCTTCACCCCGCGCACGTGCGCCCCCGCCAACCCCTCCGCCGTCCACGGGAGCTCGACCACCGCCCGCCCCTCGGCATCGCGCAGCTCGTCGAGCCAGGTGAGCGACATCCCGTTCTTCGCGTGCTCGCAGCCCACCAGCACCAGCCTGTCCCGCGCCCGGGTGAAGCCGACGTAGAGCAGACGGGCCCGCTCGCGCAGCTCCCGCGTCCTCACCTCGTCGCCCTCGGGCGCCTGCGCCGCCGCGTCCGCCAGGGCGATCCCGCTGCGCTGCTGCCCCCAGGGCCACGGCCAGTAGCGGATCCACCGGCCATCGAGCGGCCTTCCCCCGTCGAACTGCGCGGGGGACTGCACGTGCGCGCCGAACTCCCAGTGCCGCGGGTCCGCGTCGAGATCGGTGAGCACGACCACCGGCCACTCCAGCCCCTTGGCCTTGTGGTAGGTGAGCACCGTCACCGCGTCCGCCGCCGGCGCCATCGCCTGCGCGTCCGAGACATCCTCCCCATCCGCGTTCCGCGCCGCCGGCTGTGCCGAGAGGTGCTCGACCAGGCCCGCGACCGTGCACGCGGTCCGCCGGACCCGGCACAGCTCCTCGAAGGCCAACGCCGCCGCCCGGAGCGACTCGAGGTTCGCCAGCCGCTGCGCGCTCTGCGGCACCGACATGCACCAGCGCGGCAGGTCCACCGCCACCAGGCACACGTCGAGCGCCTCGGCCGGGGACAACGTCCGCGCCCGCCCATGCTCCGCCCGCACCGCCGCCACCGCCGCGTCCGCCTCGAAAGCCAGCCGCGGCCCCACCCCTTCCACCCCCGCCGCCTCCTTCGCCTCGCGCCACGTGACCAGCGCCATGACCTCTGCGGACAGCCAGCCATCGGGGTTCTCCCCCGCCCCGCCGGTGAGCCAGGACAGGGTCGCCGCCGCCACCCCGTCCCGCGGGTCCGCGAGCAGCTTCAGCGCCGCCACGCACAACTGCGCCTCCACCGTTCCCGAGAGCCCCTCCAGCCGCACCACCGCGGGGATCCCCTGCTCGCCCAGCGCGGCCGCCACCGCCTTGCAGTGCTCGTTGGAGCGGCAGAGGACCGCCACGTCCCGGCGCTGCAGCCCGCGCACCGCCTCCGGGTCCTCGCCCCCCTCGCGCACAGGCGGCCTCTCCTCCAGCAGCGCCTTCACCCCGCGCGCCACCGCGTGCGCCTCCTTCGCCCCGCGCCCGCCGGCGTAGCGCCAGGTCTCGAGGAACGGGACGTCCTTCAGCGCCCGGGGCTCGGGCTTGGCCGGCACCAGCACCACCTGCTCGCGGGGGAAGCCGTGCGGGGCCAGCGCCTCGGCGAAGACCGCCGAGCACAGCGCCACCAGCGGCGGCCGGGAGCGCCACGACTTCTCCTGGATCTGCGGTTGCCTTGCCCCGAGCGCGTGCGTCACCGCCGAGTCCATCAGCTCCGGATCCGACCCCTGGAAGCCGAAGATCGCCTGCTTCCGGTCACCCACCCACACCGTGCGCTCGGCGAAGGTGGCCAGCTTCTGGATCACCGCGAGCTGGATGGGCGAGGTGTCCTGGAACTCGTCCACCAGGAGCAACTGCACCCGCTCGCGCATCGCGGCCTGAACCCGCGGCACCTCCAGCAAGGGCAGCACCAGCGCGAGCATGTCGTCGTAGTCGATCACCCGCGCCACGTTCTTCCGGGCCGCGAACCGCGCCTGCGCCTGCGCCGCCAGCGACAGGCACTCCTCCACCACCGTCCGGATGTCCCGTTCGAGGTCCGGGTGGGTGGCGTGGTCCTGCAACAGCGGCAAAAGCGCCGACACCACGCCCGAGAGCGTCTTCACCGTCAGCGACTTGTGCACCTTCACCTGGCGCGACCACCGGGGCGTGAGCAGCCCCCCGCCGGACACCTGCCGCCGGGCCTCCGAGAGCAGGTCGGATGCCACCGACACCCGCTCGGCCGCGGCCTTCGAGGCGCCCGAAAGCGCCTCGAGCTTCGGCACCACGTCCTCCAGCGCGGAGAGCAGCGCGCGGTTGCGCGCGTCGGCCTCGCCTTCGGATGGGGGCAAAAGCTCGAGGTACCGGGAGAGGCTCTGCTCCGCCGACGCACGCAGGGCCTCCGGCCCGAGCCGGTTGGCGCGGGCGCGGTCGACGAGGGCGATGACCTCGTCCTCGGGCGAAAGCTCCATGCGCGTCGCCGCCTCGAGCAGCCGCGGGGACACGCCCAGCTCCGCCAGCGACTGGCGGAAGAGCAGCCTGCGCTCCGCCTCCGGCAACAGCTCCAGCGACGGGGACAGCCCCACGTCCAGCGCGAACTCCCACAAGAGCCGCTGGCAGATGGCGTGGATGGTCCCCACGTACCCGTCGCGGATGCGGGACGCCGCACCGGCCAGCAGCGGGTCCCCCGCCTCCAGCAGCCTGCGGCGGATCCGGCTCTGCAGCTCGCCTGCGGCCTTGCGCGTGTAGGTCACCGCCACCACGCGCTCGGGCTGCACGCCCCCTCCCGAGAGCGCCTCGTGGACGATCTCCGTCAGCCGGTACGTCTTGCCCGTCCCCGCGCTGGCGCTGATGACGTCGATGGTTCCCCGAGCGCTCATCACGCCACCTCCTCTGCGCGTTCGATCCGCGCGGTGCACATCGCCTGGAAGTCACAGAACCGGCAGGGCGCTTCCATCCCGGTGAAGGGGTTGTCCGAAGGCGGCGGTCCCGCCAGCGCCTGCGCGGCCTGCTGCGCCTCGTCGAGAAGGTCCGGGTGGCGCGCCGGCACCTGCCCGGCCTCGACCACGTTCCGCCACCAGCCCCAGAGCGCCTCCGCCTCCAGCACCGTCTCGCGCGACGAGGGCCCGGTCACCACCTCCGACCGCTGGCCGAACGCGGCATCCGTGGTCATCACCCGCGCGTCCCCCACCATCATGTACGCGGTCGGCGGCCACGCCCCGCCGCCCTTCGCCAGCGCGCGCGAATACAAGGAGAGCTGCAGCGCCCGCCCTTCCCTAAGCTCCCGCCTGCGGTTGGCGGGGTTGCCCAGGTTGAGGTCCAGCACCGCCTTCTTCCCCCCGCGCTCCAGCACCAGGTCCACCCGCCCCGTCAGCGGCACCCCGGCGAACTCGGCGTCCACCTCCTGCTCGGCCGCCACCGGCGTCCAGCCGCCCTCCTGCAGCAGCGCCACCAGGCTCCCTGCGGCCCGGGCGATCTGCTCGCGCGCGCTCCGCCGCTGCGCCTCGTGCCCCGGACGCAGCAGCGGCGCCGCCTCGCCCTCCACCCGCGCGTCGAAGGCCTGCGCCGCCCACTCGGAGGCGCCCTGTGGCGTCAGGGTGGCGAGCGCGGGCGCGTCCTCCCCGAAGAAGAGATCCTGAAGCAGACGGTGGGCGAAGTTGCCCACGATCCGCGAGACCTCCTGCATCCCGCCCAGCGCACCGGGACGCAGGCCCGCCGCCCCCTGCAGCGCCCAGCGCAACGGACAGCCGAGGAACCGCTCCACCGCGGTGGGCGAGAGCGGCGGACGCGGCCGAAGGTGCTCCGCCGGCAGACGCCACACCGGCCTCGGCACCACGTCCGGCGCGGAGGGGACCTCTTCGGTGCGGGGCGCCCAGCCTTCGCCCAGCGCCACCATCGCGCCGGAAGTGGCCTGCCTCGCGGTGACGGTGACCTTGGCCAGCGCTCCCTCCGGCAGCCGCGCGACGAGCTCGTCCTCCAGAGGGTGCGCCGGAAGCGTCTCGCCCCCCGCCGAGCGGATCCGCACCAGCACCAACCGCTTTCGCGCCGCGCGCACCACGCGGTGCCAACCCGCCCGCTCCCGCGCTCGAAGGGACCCGTGTGGCTCCACCTCCACGCCCTGGGCGCGGAGCGCGTGCGCTTCCTCCTCCGTCCACGCCGTCGCCGCGGAGGGCGCGCCCGCCACGGCGCCCTGCTCGTCGAAGCCCCACCAGACGACTTCGTCCGCCGGCAGCACCGCCTCGGGCTGGCTGCACACCGCCGGCCTGCCGCTCCCGGCCTCCACCCCTTCGCCCGCCGCCCCCGATCCCAGCGCGAGGTCGTGGAGCTGCTCGAGCTGAAGCCTCGGGACCTTCGCGCCCGCCTGCAGGTGCCCGAGCATCGTCTCCAGCGACCGCGCCACCGACGCCGCCTCGTGGAAGGACGCCGCCTCCGCCTCCCCTTCTCCGGCTGATGAGAGGGCCCGCGCCTGCGCCCACTGCGCCACGCTCCGGCAGACGGCGACGACCTCCGCCAGCGGCGCCCCCTCCTCCGCCCGATGTCCGCCGCCGCCGAACCAGCGCTCCACCGACTCGCGCACCTTGCGGGCTGCCTCCTCTGCGTCCTCGTTGGGCGCGTTGAGGGCCGCCTCCTGCGCGGCCTCCTCGACCGCGGCGCGCCACAGCGGACCGTCCACGCCAGGCATCTCGTGCAGGGCGTCCATCAGCTTCCTGCGCAAAGCCCACGGCAGCGGCGCCACCGGGAGCGAGAGCAGCTCCAGCGCCCGGCCCGGATCGCGCGGCCAGAAGAGCAGCGCCAGCCGCAAGGGGAGGACCTGCAACGCCGGCCGCCACCGGGAAGGGGTGGAGATCCCCAGCGCGGGCAGGCCCCGTCGGCGCAGCACCGCATCGAGCAGCGCGCCCTCCCTCGGCACCAGCAGCGTCCGGCGAGGCTCGGGGTGGTCCGCGAGGTAGTGGGCCAGAAGGTCCGCCGCCTCCCACGGCGTCTCGGCCTCCAGCAGCCAGACGGAGCCGTCGCCCAGCAGCGGCCTGGTGCCTTTCACCTCCGAGCCCAGCGCCGCCTGCACCGTCCGCAGATCGTCGCTGCCAGGGTCCACCGCGACCGGCGCGAGTTCCGCGTCGACGACCTCCGCGCCCAGTGCAGCCAGCCGCTTCAGGATCCGCGCGTGCAGCGGCGCGAAGTGCTCCAGCGGCGAGGCGAGCGCCAGCCGCAGCGGAACCGGCAACGTGCTGACCTTCTCCAACGCGGCGAGCACGCAGAGCGCGGCCTGCGCGGGTCCATTGGGCGTCCCCGGTCCTTCGGCGCCTGCGTTCGAGAGCTCCTCGAGGCGCGGGCTGCCGGTGAGGGCGCGCCCGTCCCAGCCCGCCAGCCGCAGCTCGTCGCACCGCTCGAGCAGGTGGGCCGCGACCCCGGTCGGGTCCGCCTCCCGCGAGCGGCTGTAGTGCTTCGCCCCGTCGTCCAGCGCGGTGAGCCGAGCGTCCATCGCCCCGATCCGCAGGCCCCGCGCGGCGGTCTGGGTGTCCACGCCGAGGAGGACGCCCAGCCTCCGCACCAGCCCCGCCGGTCCCACGCAGTCCCAGCCCGCCCGCGCCTCCCCCGGCCCGAGCAGGTTGCGCCACCCCATCCCGTCGTCCAGGCCCGTCCCCACCCAAAGCTCGAGCATCACCGTCTCCTCACAAGGGATTTCCCAACCTTACACGGTTCAGCAGACGACACCGGCCCGGGCAGCCCCCCACCTCCGCCCGGACCGGCAAGCCCTGCTCATGGCAGCTCGGAGCCGTCCTCACAGAGGACGATCCGCGCAGGCCCTCCCACATGTCCCACCACGATCGCGTGCTGCCCGAAGTCGCGCCCCAGCCGCAGGGCCTCCTCCCGCGACAGCCCCACCGCGGTCCAGGTGGGCTCGGCAGGCCAGGTGCCGTCATCCCCCCGCCCCTCGCCCGAGAACACCCGCGCCCCGGCCGCCCGGAGCGCCCGCTCCAGCCGCGCGTGGGCCTCCCGGTTCTGCGCCTCGTCCGCCGGCCGCTCCGAGCGCGGGTTCCAGGCGGTGATCATCGCCCAGTCGGTCAGCCCGGGCGCCTCGCGGGAGATGAAGGCGTCCCACCCCGGGTGGTGCCGGCCGTGGCGGATCTCGAAGCGCGCAGGCCCGGCGTCGATGAGGTAGGCGGTGCGGCGGTAGGCCTCGGCGAGGGCGGGGTCGATCATCAGCACTCCGCCGCGCCCTCGGGGGGAAGCCCGAACGGGGCGTCCGCCGCGGCGATGGTGGCGGCCTCCGTCTCGCAGCGCACCGCCAAGGGAAGGTCCCCCATCGCCCGCGCGAGCAGCCCCTTCTGCACCCACGCGTCCCGCGACACCGGCGCGAGCAGGGTCACCGCGTCGAGCATCCGCATTGCCCCTGCCTGGTCGCCGCAGGCCGCCAGGTGCCGCGCCATCGCCAGGTGCGAGGGCACGTCCGCCTCCCCCGCACCGAGGAGCACCTGGTACAGCCGCGGCGTGGAGGGATCGTCCGCCGCGCGCGAGGGGTCCGCCAGCGCGGCCCGCACCCGCCCGGCGATGATGTCGAAGGACCGCTGGGCGGAGGGGCTGAAGGGGTCGAGGTTCACCGCATCGCTCATGGTGCTGAAGGCCAACTCCAGTTCTCCGAGGTTGTCGTACGCCACGCCCAGGCCCCACAGCAGGTACGCCGAGCGCAGCCCCAGCTTCCGCGCGCGCGCACGGAGCTGGAGGAAGAGGTCCCGGGCCTCGGGGTAGTCGTTCTCCTCCAGCAGCTTCTGCGCCCGCTGCCCCTCCCGGAGCAGCTCGCGCATCTTCAGATCAGGGAAGGTCCGCATCCGGAAGACTCTACGGATGGGACGGACATGGGCCCGCCTCAGGGGCCGTAGAGGGCCTGCAGCGCCGCCACCTGCTCGCCGAGCCGGACGCGCAGGGACGCAGGCTCGAGCACCTCCACCTCGCCGCCGTACCCGAGCACCCACGCCAGCAGGAAGTGGTCCCCGCCGAGGTGCGCGCGCACGGTCACCGTCCCGTCCGCGTTGCGCTCCGCCGTCTCCGGCCAGTGCGTCTCCGCCACGTGCCCGATGCGCCGGGAGAAGCGGACCAGCACGTCCTGCTCCTGGCCGGAGGGGAGGTAGAGCTGGTCGAGCGCGTACCGCTCGGTCGACGGCCCCGGGTGCGCCTCGAAGGTGCGGCCCGTGCGCCGGACGCCACTCATCCGGTCCAGCCGGTAGAGGTGCTCCTCCTCCTTCTGGGGATTCCACGCCGCGAGGTACCAGTGCCCGCCGTGAAGCAGCAGGGTCCGAGGCCAGAGCGTGCGCGTTCCCTTCTCCCCGCTGCTCAGGGCGAAGTAGTCCACCTCCACCTCCGCGCGCAGGGAGATGGCCTCCTCCAGCTCGGGACGGAACGCGGGCGCGTCCTGCGCCTCCACCCTCGCCGCCTTCTGGAGCAGCGCCGCCTCCAGCTCGCCACCGTCCTGGGCAGGGAGCGCGGCCCGGAGCTTGTGGGCCACCGCGTCCACCTCGGAGAGACCCGTGTCTTGCAATGGCCGCAACGCCGCCAGCAGCGCCGCCGCCTCCACCGAGGTGAACCTGGGCGGGTGCGCGAAGGCCTGCGGGAGGAACACCCGGAGCCGGTCGTCCTCCACCGCCGCGTCGAGGAAGTCTCCCGGCGTGCCGTTGGGATCCCCCACCAGGGTGAGCTGCTCCACCTCCCTCACCAGCGCGTCCCGCGAGCCCAGGCCGAGGACGCGAAGCGCCTCCTCCACCGGGATTCCGTCCGGACCGTGCCGGTGCGCGAGCGGGATGAGCACCAGGAGCCGCTTGAGTCGCTCGAGGTTCATGCCGACCTCTCTTCCTGCGCCTGCGGCAACTTCGAGTCGAGCAGCCCGAGCATCTGCCGCACCAGCTCCCTTCCCCGCTCCGGCGAACGCAGCTCCGCCTCCGGTCCGAAGGAGAGCACCGTCCGCGCCAGCGCGTGCAGGTTGCCGACCTTCGGGAGCGTGACGATCACCGCCTCCGGATCGTCCCCGTCCGGCCGGACCTCGCCGCCGGGAAGGAGCTGGCCGGCGATCGGCGCAAGCCTTCCGCGCAGCCGCACCTCCGCCACCACCGGCGGGCGGTTGCGGAACTCCCACGGCTGCTGGCGGGAGAAGGTGCGGATGTCGAAGTCCGACGGGATGGCGTAGTCCGCGGCCGCCGGCTTGGAGCCGTTGAGCACCAGCCGCCGCACGTGATCGACGTAGAAGACGCGGACCTCCTGCCGCTTGTGACAGTGCCCGGCGAAGAGCCAGGTGCCGCGCCGCCAGGCAAAGCCGTAGATGTCCACCTCGCGCTGGCCCACCTCCTGGCGGGAGGCGCTGAAGTACTCCAGCGTCACCCGCTTGCGGCGCCGGACCGCCTCGCCGATCTGCTCCACCACCTCCGCGAGGTGCGCCCGGTCCGCGCGCTCGGCGTGGTGGATCTGGAGGTCCTCCGCCTGGGCGGGCAGGTTCCGGCAGGCGGCGCGGAGCTTGTCGCACGCCGAGAGCACGTGGCGGCGCCAGGGGTGCTCGCGCATCCGGCCGGCGGCGGTGGCGGCGGTCCAGAGCACCGCGGCCTCGTCCGGAGTGAGCTTGAGGTCCCGAAGCTGGAGCGCTTCGGGCCGCAGCACGTAGCCCCCGTCCCCGCCCAGCTCCGGCTGGACGAACTCGAGGGTGATCCCCACCTCCGCCAGGGTGGCCTTGTCCCGCGTCCACTTCCGCTCGGCGGCGGCCGCGGTCCCCTCGAAGAAGTCCGCGAACTCCTCGCGGAGCCGGTTCCAGGGCACGGGCTCTTCCTGCTTGAGCAGGTAGGCCACAATCGAGAGAAGTCGCTGTTCAGGAGGAGGTCGCACGGGCGTTCATGCTAGCAGGATTAGTGCAGTAATCACCGAATCGAGCGCCGGCCCCGAGCGAGCGCACGAGCTCTTCCAGCGCCGCGGGCCACGTCACCGGGACGTGGCAGATGCGTATCCGGGGCCCCCGCCGCTCGATCGCCGCTTGCGGAAAGAGCACCCGCGCAAACTCCGAGAGCGGTGGGTTGAGGGTCACCGGGAGGAGCAGCGCCGGACGACGCTCCTGCTGCAACGCGGTGCGGGCGAAGGCGCGCGGATCGAAGCGCTCGGCGACGATCGTCCGTGCAGGAGGGCCCAGCAGGACCTCTCCGGTCCGGTCCAGCCGGAAGAGGCGGACGCCGGAGCGAAGCTGGCAGGCGGCGAAGTAGAGCCAGCCTTCGGGTCGCCAGCCCAGGCCCAATACCGTGACCTCGCGCTCCGTCTGACGGCGCTGCACGTCCGAGTAGGTCACCGCGGCCGTCCTGCCCTCCTCGCAGGCGCGGGCGAGGAGTAGGAGCCGCTCCCGCTCAGCTCTTTCTCCCATGAACGGAGAGGCTAGCGGCGAGGTCCGACATTGCCGGCCGCGGGCACCTGCAAAGACAAAACCCCCGGCCTTTCGACCGAGGGTTTCAATTTGGAGCGGGAAAAGGGATTTGAACCCTCGACCCCCGCCTTGGCAAGGCGGTGCTCTACCGCTGAGCTATTCCCGCGTATTCGTTGCTGCGCCGTTGCTCCGTGCTGCTCAGCGCCGCGATGTGGGCGGGGATATACCCACGTGCCCCAACACCGTCAAGCATCTGGATCGGGGCCCGATCACGATTTTTTTCGAGGCTTCGAACCGGTCACGCCGCCGCCCCGCCGCGCTTGGACAGGGTGAGCAGGAAGTCGCGGAAGTAGACCAGCATCGACCACACCGAGAGCAGCGTGGCGACGTAGATGAGCGCCCGGCCCACGAGGTTGTAGTCGACGTCGACGGTGGTGAAGCCGAACCAGGTCGGGTGCACGTAGTGGACGCACAGGCAGATGATCCCCACCACCTGGAAGGAGGTCTTCCACTTCCCCTCCTGCCCGGCGGCGATGACGATCCCCTCGTTGACCGCGATGGTCCGAAGCCCGGTGACGATGAACTCGCGCGCGAGGATCACGATCACCAGCCACGCCTCCAGCCGCCCGAGCCACACCATCATCACGAAGGCGGCCGTCACCAGCAGCTTGTCCGCGAGGGGATCGAGCAGCTTGCCCACCACGGTGATCAGGTTCCACCGCCGCGCCAGGTACCCGTCGATGACGTCGGTGATCGACGCGAGGGTGAAGATGATCCCCGCCCACGCGCTGTAGAGCGGGTCCGCGTCGTAGGTGAACCACACGAACAGGGGGATCACCAGGATCCGCCCCATGGTCAGCATGTTGGGGAGGTTCCAGAACTCCTGCAGCAGAACGCTGGGCTTCCGCTGCACGCGGCGCCGCTGGCGCTCCTCCTTCTTCATCCGCTTCCGCGCCGCCCTGTCCACGGCCCGCTTCTAGCTCAACGGCACCGCCAGCAGGACGAATCCTTCACCGGCCAGCTCCACCGCGCCGCCCTCACCGGTTCCGGCGCCGGATGCGTCCTCGCTCCAGAGCGCCGCCAGCCGCGGGCTCAGGTTGCCGAACCAGCCCACCAGGCGGCTCAGCGGCACCGTCACCGGATCGTCCGAACGCACCCGCTGCGAGCGGAGCGCGCCCTCGAGCTTCACCAGCACCTTCCCCTGCCCCCGCAGGTGCACGAGGTTCAGATCCACCTCGCCCGCCTCCGCCGGCACCCGCCCGTTCTCGAACATCAACGCCTCTTCGAACGCGTAGACGCTCTCCTCGCGGAAGTAGGCGCTCTCGTCCGCGAGGTCCAGGGGCATGAACCGCTTCCCGCTCTCCGCGCTCACCAGCAGCACCGCCCGGCCGCTCGCGCGCATCATCCGCGTCTTGTCCGCACCGAACGGCTGATCCGTGGTCCGCCCGCGGAAGCGCTTGAGCTCGGGCTCGAACCGCACCTGCCCCTTGGAGAGCATCAGCCCGTCCACCCGCGTGAGCAGCTCGCCGGCGATGGTGATGGTCACGCTCGGGCTGTCGGGACGCGCCTCGAAGGGCGGCAACGGCGGCGCCGGCACCAGCTCCAGCATCGGCGCCAACTCGCCCAGCGGCACCCCCGCAGCCTCCTTCGTCCGGCTCTCGGAGAGTGCCGATGCCTGCCAGCCGTCGTCGGTCACGTTGGTCGAGTCCGCGATCTCCACCCGGACCTCGTCCTCCTCTTCGGGCTCATCGGCCAGCTCGGCCTCCGGCTGCGGCGCCTCGGAGGACGCGGCGGGCTCGCCGGGCGAGGCCTCCAGAACGGTCGGGACGGGCTCTGGCTCGGCCACGGCGGCCGGCGGCTCCGGCTCGTGCTCCGCCTCGGTCGGCATCAGCACGACCTGCGCGGCCTGCTCCGGGATCGGCTCGGTGCTCGGGCCTTCGTCCTCGGCGAAGCGGAGGGCCTGCTCCACCTCCTCGTCGGGCGCTTCCTCGCGCAGTGCCTCCACCTCGGGCGGCGCGGCCTCCTCCGCCTCGTCCGAGAAGTGCGCGCCCCAATCACCCTCCACCGCCACCTTCGGCGCCGCCTCCTCCCCCATCTTCATGGTGGCCTGCGGCACGGCCTTCACCGCCTGCACCACGGCCTGTACCACCGGAACCTTCGGCGGGCTGGGCGGCATCGAGGGGGTGGCCTCCACCGTTGCGCCGGTCTTCAGGCGCCGATCGTCGTGGACGTTCTGACCGCCCCGTTCTGCGACGACCTCGCTGCCCTCGATCTCCGCGAACCTCTGCGCGCGCACCTGATCGAGCGGTGCGGGGATCCGGTGGAGCCCCGTGGTCTCTCCGCCCAGCGCGCGCTCCATCTTCTGCGCCATGGCATCGCTGCCGGCGAGGATGAAGTGCTCACGCGCGTCCGCGTACTCACCGAGCTGCGCCAGCGCCAGCCCGAGGTAGTTGTGCGCCTTCTTGTGATCCGGCTGCAGATCGCAGGCGGTCTCGAACTCGCGCACCGCCTTCGCCAGCGCGTTGGTCTTGAGGAACACCAGCCCGAGGTTGATCCGCAGCGTGGGATCGACCGGGTTGTCGCGCACCAGGCCCTCGTAGATCTCCGCCGCCTGATCGAAGAGCCCGAGCTTGAAGTACGTCAGCCCGAGGAGGTTCTGGCCCTTCTCGTTCTTCGGCTGCAGCCCGTAGGCGCGCTCGAGGTGGTCCTTGGCCTCGATCACCTTCCCCGCCGCCAACAGCTCGCCGCCGCGGTAGAGGTTGCTCAGGAAGTCGTCTGACGACGGGTGGGTGCTGGACGCCATGGGCTCCCCGGGGGTGGGCGATGACCGTCAGCCTTCATCGACCGACGACGCGAGGAGCGCCTCCTCCTCCGCGAGGCGCGCCTCATGAAGCTTCTTGTACTCGAAGTATCGCGCGATCACCTTGCGGACGTAAGCCTGGGTCTCCGCGAACGGCGGAACCTTCCCGCCGTACTTCTTCACCGCATGAGGACCCGCGTTGTAGGCGGCGACCATCTTCACCATGTCCCCGTCGAACATGTTCGCCAGCACCCTCAGGTAGCGGGTTCCGCCGTCGATGTTCTGCTGGATGTCGAAGACGTCCGAGACGTACATCTCCTCCGCGGTGGCGGGCATGAGCTGCATCAGCCCCTGCGCGCCCGCGTGCGAGACCGCGTTGGGATCGAAGCTGGACTCGGTGTGCATCACCGCCCACACCAGCGCCTCGGGGATCCGGTGACGGTTGGCCGCCCGCCGCACGTAGCCGTCGTACTCCTCGCGGCTCACCCGCACGCTGCGCGGCTGCACCCGGCTCTGACCTTGCGTCCCCTGGACCCTGGTGGCGCCCTTCCTCGCCTGCTTCTTCTTCGCGCCCTTGGGCGGCACGTTGGTGAAGACCAGCGTCCCGTCCGCATCCTCGTATCGGTAGATCTCGCCGGCGTTCACCAGGGCGGGCGCCACCAGCAGCAGGGCGCCGAGCGCAGGGGCGAGGATCCGGAAGAGAGGGCGCAGCATCGGGGCCACGAACGCTACACGCCGCAGGATTACTCCTCAAGGAACTCGCCCGGTCGGAAAGCTCCTTGTTTTCGGGCACTTGGGGAGGCTAAGCC
>CAZCWA010000054.1:0-9783 GCA_964502265.1 uncultured Myxococcaceae bacterium
CCGTCGGCTCGTGCGCACAGGTGGGCCGCAACGTGCACCTCTCCGGCGGCGTGGGCCTGGGGGGCGTGCTCGAGCCGCCCTCGGCGTCCCCGGTGATCATCGAGGACGGCGCGTTCATCGGTTCGCGCTGCATCGTGGTGGAGGGCGTGGTGGTGGAGGAGGAGGCGGTGCTCGGCGCCAACGTGGTGCTCACCGCGTCCACGCAGATCATCGACGTCACCGGCCCCGAAGAGGTCGTGCTCAAGGGCCGCATCCCCGCCCGCTCGGTGGTCATCCCCGGCACGCGGATGAAGAAGTTCCCCGCCGGCGACTACGGCGTCCCCTGTGCGCTGATCATCGGACGGCGCACCGAGAGCACGGACAAGAAGACGTCGCTCAACGCGGCACTGCGCGACTTCGCTGTCGCGGTGTAGCCGGTCGCGACGAGGCTGCAGGCAGCACGTGCCCGTCCGCCCGGTGCAGAGCGGGCGGAAAGATGCGGGCCCTCACCCGGCGCGTTTGAACCGGCTCCGGGCCCACGGCGATCCCAGCAACGCAGGCACTGGCGCGCCGGCTGCAACTGCGGTGTGCTCCTCTCGACATGAAGCAACGAGGTCCCCACATGACACCGCGCCGCGCCCTGCTCCTCCTCTCGCTCTCCGCCTCCTTCCTCGCCGCCTGTGGTGGGCACGACGAGGGCCGCGGGACGCAAACGCTCTACGTGCGCGCGCAGGCGGAGACCGACGGCTCCACCCGGGGCTCGCTCATCTTCATCGAGGTCCGCCAGGGCTCGAGCGACGGCCAGATCCTCAGCGACGCGGTGGTCACGCTGACCGGCGACAACACCGGCGAGTTCGCGCTGCCGTGGCAGGGGATCGACTTCCTCGGCTTCCGCGCCGGCGGCTACGGAAAGAGCGAGCTGGCCTGGGACACCGGCTGGGGCCTCACGGTGAAGCGCGGCAACGACGAGCTCGAGGCGTACATCGAGGCGCCGGGCATCACCACCATCACCGACCCCATCTCGGGGACCACCTTCCGGCGCTCGAACGGCGAGGACCTCGAGGTGCGGTGGAAGGACGAGAAGAACCGCCGCGCGGACTTCGTGACCGTGGACTTCACGCGCGCCAACGACGCGGACCGCGACCTCACCGGCGACCCGCGCTCGTACGTCGTGGACTACAACCGGCTGGTGGCGCACGAGCGGGAGCAGATCGAGGTCCGGCGCAAGAACGAGGTCAACCTCGCCGGCGGCACCCCGGGCTCGCGCTTCAGCGCCACCACCCGGCACCGCGTCGAGCTCAAGGTCGAGTAGCGCGTGTCCCTCCCTCCGGTCGACGTCCAGGCGCTGGCCGAGCGCACGTTGTCGCTGTGCCGCATCGACAGCCCCATCGGCCACGAGCGCGCGATCGCCGACCACGTGGAGGCGTGGGCCCGCCATCACTTCGGGCCGAAGGAGATCTTCCGGCTCTCGCACTCGCTGGTGCTGGGCGCGCTCGATGACCCGCGGCCGGCGGTGGCGCTGGTGGGCCACCTGGACACCGTCCCCGCGCATCCGTCCGACCGGCCGCCGCGCATCGAGGACGGGCGCGTCTACGGGCTCGGGGCCTCGGACATGAAGGGCGGGCTGGCGGTGATGATGTCGCTCGCCGAGACGCTCCCACGCGCAGAGCTTCCGGTGAACCTGCTGCTCGTCCTCTACGAGCGTGAAGAGGGCCCGTATCTGGAGAACGGCCTGGGGCCGCTGCTGGAGGCGGTGCCGGCGCTGCGCCGGGTGCGCTTCGGGATCGCGATGGAGCCCACCGACAACGTGGTGCAGGTGGGCTGCGTGGGGAGCATCCACGCCACGTTGCTTTTCGAGGGCCGCAGCGCGCACTCGGCGAGGCCATGGCAGGGACACAACGCGGTGCACGCCGCCGGGCCGCTGCTGGCGGAGCTGCTCGCGCTCCCCCCGCGCGAGGTGACGATGGGCGGCTTCTCCTTCCGCGAGGTCTTCTCCATCACCCGCGCTGACGGTGGCCGCGCGCGCAACGTGGTCCCGGACCGCTTCGAGCTGAACCTCAACTACCGGTTCGCGCCGGGCAAGACGATCGACGAGGCCCGGCAGGACGTGCTCCGCCTCGTGGATGGCCGCGCGGAGGTCACCTTCACCGACCTGTCGCCCTCGGGGCGCGTGTGCAGCGACAACCCCTTCTTCCGGGCGCTCCTCCAGACGACGGGGCTGCCGGCCGAGCCGAAGCAGGCGTGGACGGACGTGGCGCGGCTGGGGGAGGCGGGCATCGACGCCGTGAACTTCGGCCCGGGGGAGACCGCGCAGGCCCACCAGGCGAACGAGAGCGCGCCCATCGCTTCGCTGGGGCTTGCCTGGGAGAAGCTGGCAGCCTTCCTCACCAGCGCTTGAGCGCGGCGCCGCCCGTACATATAGACGGGGCATGACCACGCCCTTTCACCCGTTCGTCCTCCCTCGCGACCGCAAGCGCATCACCGGCGAGCCGGATCACCACGGCGCGAAGGTGGTCCCGCTGAACCCCGGCCTCGACTGGATCGGCTTCGCCGACCGCGGCGGTGGCCAGGTGTCGAAGGACATCGTCTGGCGCACGAACCCCAAGCAGTACCAGGAGGAGTTCGGCTCGGGCGACGGTCCGGACGCCCTCATTGTCGAGACCGAAGCGCCGAAGTCCGATGCCTAGTTGACCGGCCCGGTCAGCGGCCGCGCGCCAGCGGCTGCACGTAGTCGAGGATGACGCGGCCCACGCGGCGGTCGATGGTGAGCCGTCCGCCCGTGTGCGGCTGCACGAGCACCAGGTCCAGCTCGTGCGGCAACGTGTCCAGGCCGCCGTCCTCGAGGTTCGCCTCCCACTTCGGCGCCTCGCCGTCCTCCACGTTCCAGCCCACGCCCAACATCCCCTCCACCAGGCGGCGGACGAGGAACGACGCGTGGTCGGGGCGCGCGCCGTAGCGCATCCGCATGAAGAAGTGCTCGCGCTCGAAGGTGCCGTCCACCGGCATCGGCATCATCGCGGAGAAGTGCTCCGAGCCCATCGTGGTGGGCGAGTGGAGGAGCTTCAGCACCGTGTCGCTGTCGAGCGGAAGGAAGAGGGCCATCGTCACCTCGCCCTTCGCCTCGCCCTCGCCGCGCCGGGCTTCGAACTGAAGTGGCGGCTGCTCCGCCTTCACCACGCCGTCCTCTTCGCGCACGTTCTGGAACTTCTTCTCCAGCAGCGAGGGCTCGAGCGCGTCCTTGAGCGAGGACTCCGAGGTGAGGGTGATTTCACGCTGCACGCCGGTCCGCTCGCCGCTGACGCGCGCGTAGCGGAACTCGGGGTGGATGAGGATGAGGGCCGAGCGCAGGTCGATCCCCATCACCGTGCCCACCGGCGGCTGGTCCTGCGGCGTGGTGGCAGCGGAGGTCGATGTGCCCGCGTCCGGCGCCTCGCGGCCCGCGCCGCCACAGCGGCATCCGGAGAGCAGGAGCGCGCCGACCATGCCCGCGATGAGGGGCCTTGCAAGTGGGGCCAGACCGCTCATGCCCGCTCCACCGCGCGGCGCCACTTGGCGAGGTGCCGCTGCCGCTCGTCTTCCTTCATCTTTGGGCGGAAGGTCTTGTCCGCGCGCCAGGCGGCACGAATCTCCTCGGGGGACTGCCACACGCCCGCGCCGAGCCCACCGAGGAAGGCAGCACCGAGCCCGGTGGTCTCGAGGTTCTTCGGCCGCACCACCGGCACACCGAGCAGGTCCGCCTGGAACTGCATCATCAGGTCGTTGGCCGCCGCGCCGCCGTCCACCTTGAACGACGGGATGTCGTGGCCGCTGTCCTGCTTCATCGCCTGGGCGAGGTCGTCGATCTGCATCGCCACGCCCTCGAGCACCGCGCGCGCGAGGTGGGCCGCGGTGGTGGAGCGATCGATGCCGGCGAAGATGCCGCGCGCCTCCGGCCGCCAGTGCGGCGCGCCGAGCCCCGCCAATGCCGGGACGAAGACCACGTCGCCGGTGTCCTTCACCTGGCGCGCGAGCGTCTCCACGTCCGCGGACTTCTTGATGATCCGCAAGGCGTCGCGCAGCCACTGCACCGCCGCGCCGGCGATGAAGGCCGCGCCCTCGAGCGCGTAGGTCGTCTTGCCGCCCAGGCGCCAGGCCACCGTGGTGAGCAGGCCCGAGGTGCTCTTCACCGGGGTCTCGCCGGTGTTCATGAGGAGGAAGGCGCCGGTGCCGTAGGTGCACTTGGACTCGCCGGGCGTGAAGCAGGCCTGGCCGAAGAGCGCCGCCTGCTGATCGCCGGCCATGCCCGCCACCGGGATGCCGTCCGGGAGCACGCGCATCCCGCGGGTCTCGCCGTAGACCTCTGCCGAGCCGCGGATGTCCGGCAGCATCGACTGCGGCACCGAGAGCAGCTCGCGCATCTCCTGCGACCAGGCGAGCGTGCGCAGGTCCATGAGCAGCGTACGGCTGGCGTTGGAGACGTCGGTGACGTGCGCGCGGTGGCCGGTGAGCTTGTAGACCAGCCAGGAGTCGATGGTGCCGAAGCAGACGTCCCCGCGCTCGGCCCGGGCGCGCAGGCCCTTCACGTGGCGCAGCAGCCACTCGAGCTTGGTGCCGCTGAAGTACGGATCGATCACCAGCCCGGTGAGGTCGCGTGCGCGGGGCTCGCGGCCCTCTCCCTTGAGCTCCGCGCAGCGATCCGCGGTGCGGCGGTCCTGCCAGACGATGGCGTTGTGCAGGGGCTTGCCGCTGTCTCGCTCCCAGACGCCGGTGGTCTCGCGCTGGTTGGTGATGCCGATGGCCGCGATGTCCTTGCCCTTGAGGCCCGCGCTGCGAAGGCCCTGCGCGACCGTCTGCTCCACGCTCTTCCAGATGGCGGAGAGGTCGTGCTCCACCCAGCCCGGCTTCGGGAAGAGCTGGGGGAACTCCTTGTAGCCCTTGCCCACCACCTTGAGGCGGCGGTCGAGGATCGTCACGTGGGTGCCCGTCGTCCCCTGATCGATGGCGAGGACGAAGCGGCCCTTCTGCTGCGCGGTCGTCCTGGTGGTGGTCCTGCTCCGGTTCGGCACGTCATCCCTCCCTGGCGGCGCCGAGGCGCTCGCATTCGTTCACGAAGAAGTCACCCACTTCTTTCGCCACGCGCTCGCGTCCGAAGTCGCGCGGCATGATGTGGAAGCCCTGGTCGAGCCGGATGAGACGCACCCTCGGCGAGCGCACGAGGCCGCGGGCGAGCGCGTGACCTCCCTCCGGCGTGACCACGTGGTCCTTGAGCGCCGTCATCACCAGCGCGGGGCAGGTGACGTGCGCCATCTGCGTGCGGACGCGGGCCTGGAGGGAGAAGAGATCGAAGAGCCGCTGGGTGGGCCACGAGGAGAGCATCGGCGCCTCGCGGAGCGCCTCGGGATCGGCGATGTCGGAGGCGTCCTTGCGCACCCAGGGCCGCAGCTTCGCCAGCACGTCCAGCCGGCCGATGCGGCGGAGCAATTCCACGCGCTGGTCGCGAAGACGCATGGCCGGGGCGAGCAGCCCGAGCCCGGCGATCTTTCCCGGACGCGCGGCCGCCGCGAGCACCGAGAGCAGCGCACCCATCGAGAGCCCGGAGAGGAAGAGCGGACGGTGGGCGCGCGAGCGGGTGAGCGCGTCGACCTCGGTGAGGACAGCGTGGACCCAGTGGTCGGCGCTCGCCGAGAGCATCGCGTGAGGGGTGAGGCCGTGGCCGGGCAGGCGCATGCCGCGGACGTAGAAGCCGCGGTCCGCCAGCGCCTCGCCGAGCGGGAGCATGTCCCACGGCGTGCCCGTGAAGCCGTGGATGAGCAGCGCGGCGCGATCCGCGCGCGGGTTGCCGAGCTCGAAGGGGCTCGCCTTGACCGGGTCCATGCGCTCGGTTAGCACGCGCAAGAGGAGAACCTAGCACCATGCCGCCGAATCCGAAGCCGCCAGAAGTTCAGCTGCAGATCCAGCTCGACGACGACGTGGCCAATGGCCGCTACGTCAACATGGCGCTGGTCAACCACACCGACACCGAGTTCACCCTCGACTTCATCTACGTCCAGCCCCAGCAGCCCAAGGCGAAGGTCCTCTCGCGGATCATCACCTCGCCCCGGCACATGAAGCGCCTGCTGGGCGCCATGCAGGAGAACCTCGCCAAGTACGAGGCCCGCTTCGGCACCGTGGAGCTGACCGAGGGCGAAGGACCGATGCACTGACGGGCTCAGGCCACCGCCGCCCGGCTCTGCTGGAGGAGGTCGGGCGGCAGGTCCGCTTCGAGCAGTGACCAGGTGATGCGGATGGGGCGCTCGCCCTCGTCGTCCACCCGGCGGACCGCGCCGATGTAGCGGTAGGACACGCCGAGCCCGCGGTCGTCCTTGTTGATCTCGCGGATGAAGAGCAGCGGGCGCACGGTGTCGCCGAGGTGCCGGCGGCCGAGCTTGTCGTCCCGCCGCGTCGAGGCCTGCGACTCCCAGTGGAAGAGGCGCGGAGAGAGCGCATAGTCCTCGTACTGAAGATGCGGGACCTTGCTCTTCGACTTCTTGTCCAAAGTCACCAGGAGGAGGTCGTGCCGGTCTCCCACGGAGATGACGCCCGACTGCGGACGGTAGAGGAGGCCTTCCTTCGTGCGCAGGTCGAAGGCTGCGGCGATCTCCTCGGTGAGGTAGTGCGCGTGCAGGTGGAGCGGCACCTCATCAGCGATGTGCGGCGAGCGCGGGCGCGGCAGCACCCGGCTCCGCTGGGCGAGCGCCTCCACGAGCTGGTCGAGCTCCCACCGCAGCCGCGGCATCTGCGCGATGAGCGCCGCCACGCGGCCCGCATCGGTGCCGGCCTCGAAGCCGAAGAGCACTCCGCCGAGCATCCGGAGGATCCGCCGGCTGCGCTCGTCCTCTCCGGGGCGGGCCCGGCCGGTGGCGAGTTCGCGGAGGGCCTCGATGCGCTCGCCGTCGTCCACGTGCACCAGCCGCTGCAGGTTCTCCAGCGCCGCCTTCTCCTCGCCTGACGACACGCCGGGTACCTCGAAGCCGGAGTGCTGGCGGACGTCGGACCACGTGCGCTTGTCCTTGTAGACCTCGGGCAGCTCGAGCTGTTCGCGCGAGAGCCAGACGTCGAGCCGCGTCTCCTCGTCCTCCACGGGACTCAGCCGCGCCGCGAGCCCGTTGAGGCTGACACCCAGGGACCGCTGCAGCGCGGCGATGATCTGCTTCCGGGGCCGTTCCTCGAGGTGGAAGCTGCAGCCCGACGGCAGGTGCGGGAAAACGTTCGCCTTCAGCGCCCGGTGAAGCTCGCCACGCGAGGTGCCGAGCAGGTTCTCGTAGCGCAGGTCGAAGCGGAACGCGTCGTGCTGGATGCCGACGAAGTCGAGCACGGTGAGCGCGTCCTTCCCGAAGGCGCGTCGAAGCCCGCGGCCGAGCTGCTGGATGAAGAGCGTGGCGCTCTCGGTGGGGCGCAGCAGGAGCAGCGTGTCCACCGAAGGGATGTCCACGCCCTCGTTGAAGAGGTCCACGGTGCAGAGGATGCGGGGCCGCTCCTCGCGCGACGAGGCGAAGTCCCGCAGCAGCGCGTGACGTCTCTCGTGCGGCGTGGCGGAGGTGATGGGCTCTGCGCGCAGGCCAAGGCGTTCGGAGAGCAGCCGCGCGGTGAGCTCCGCGTGCCGGACGTCGACGCAGAACGCGAGCGCCCGCATCTCCTGGGGGGCTCGCACTGTCCGTGCGACGGCGCGGGCGACGCGATCGAGCCAGATGTGGTCGGCGCTGTAGAGGTTCGACAGCTCGGAGGCGACATACCGGCCGCGCTTCCACGCGCCGCTGAGGTCGGTGCCATCGTCGATGGCGAAGTAGTTGAACGGCACGAGGATCTGCCGGTCGATCGCCTCCCACAGCCTCAGCTCGGACGCCCACGGCCTGTCGAAGAAGGTCTCCAGCCGCAGCGAGTGCCCCGGCTGATCGTCCATCCGCTCCGGCGTGGCGGTTAGGCCGAGCAGGAGCTTCGGCGCGAGGTGGCCGAGGAGCTGCGCGTAGCTCTGCGCCGGCGCGTGGTGCACCTCGTCGACGATCACCAGGTCGAACGCGTCCGGTGCCGGCGGCTCACCGCGGTCGAACGCGGCCGCGAGCGACTGCACCGAGGCGAAGACATGACGGCCGTGCTGCGGCCGGTCGCCACCGACCCACAGCTCGCCGAAGTGCGGATCCTTGAGCGCAGCGCGGAAGGTCTCGCGTGCCTGCTGCAGGATGGTGTCGCGGTGGACCACGAAGAGCAGCGTCTCCGCGCGCTGGGATTCTCGCAGCCGGCGGTAGTCGAGCGCTGCCAGCACCGTCTTTCCCGTCCCGGTCGCCGCCACCACCAGGTTGCGCGTTCGGCCCTGCGCGCGCGCGACCTCGAGGTCCTCGAGCATCCGCCGCTGGTAGTCGTGCGGGTGGACGTCGAGCACCCGGAGGGCGGGGTCATGTCCCGCACCGCCGCTCCCCGTCTGGGCGCCGCCACCGCGCGTGCTGAAGCGGGCGCGGGAGAGTGCGTCGCGCAGGCGCTGGCGGTCCTCGTCCGAGCCGGTGAACGAGACGAAGCCCGCATCCGGGTCCTCCCAGTAGCGGCGGAAGACACCCTCGAACTTCTCGATCACCCGCGGCAGCTCGGTCGCGGCGACGCGCACGTTCCACTCGAGCCCGTCGGTGAGGGCGGCTCGGGAGAGGTTCGAGGAGCCGATGTAAGCGGTCGACAGCCCGGTGTTCCGGTGGAAGAGCCACGCCTTCGCGTGCAGCCGCGTGGGCGTCTCCTCGTACGACACGCGCACCTCCGCGCCCAGCGCACGAAGCTCCTCCACCGCACGCGCGTCCGTCGCGCCGAGATAGGTCGTGGTGAGCACGCGAAGCGGACGTCCCGCCCGGCAGTGCGCGGTGAGCGCGTCCCGGAACTTGATGAAGCCGGACCACTTGATGAAGGCGCAGAGCAGGTCGATCCGATCCGCCGATGCGATCTCGCTCGCCAGTTCCTGCACGACGGAGTGCCGCTCGGAGTTGGTGAAGAGGTCGGAGCGCGTCAGCGCCGTGGCGGGCCGGGCGGGCTTGTCGGGGATGAGCCCCAGCGGTCCCTTGCGCGAGATGGAGAGCAGCAGCGCGTCCTGCGGTGAGGTCTCTCCCGGCCGGAATACCTCGGGCGCGGCCTCGCGGAGGGTCTCCAGCACGCGCGCTGCCACCCGCACCCGATCCTGCACCGCGTCCTTGCCACGAAGCGTGTCGAGGGCCAGCCGCGTCGCCTGTGAGACGAGCTGGGTGAGGGCTTCGAGCGCGTCGTCGGGCTCGAGCTTCGCGCGCTCGACCTCCCCCGGCTCGAGCTGCGTGAGGTGCGTCTCCAGCGCGTCGGTGATGACGTCTTCGTAGAGTCCGGAGGGCAGGCGGTCGAGGCCGGCGCCGCGGCGGAGGGTCGGCATGCGCGCCAGGTTACGCCGTGCCTGGGAAAGTGAATCCGTTAAGTGGAGCGTGGCGTAGGACCGCGCCCTCAGCCCGCCAACGCCTCTGCGAGAAACGGCGCCGTGCGGCTTCCACGCTTCTGTGCCCGGGCGACCTCCTCCGGGGTGCCGCAGACGACGAGCTTGCCGCCCTCGTCGCCGGCGCCGGGGCCGATGTCGATGACCCAGTCGCTGGAGGCGACCACGCGCATGTCGTGCTCGACGAGGATGACGGTGTTGCCCGCATCCACCAGCCGCCCGAGCTGGGTGAGGAGGCGGTCCACGTCCGCGGGATGCAGCCCGGTGGTGGGCTCGTCGAGGACGTAGAGGGTGTTCCCGCGCTGCATCCTCTGCAGCTCGGTGGCGAGCTTGATCCGCTGCGCCTCGCCGCCGGA
>CAZCWA010000054.1:9883-16454 GCA_964502265.1 uncultured Myxococcaceae bacterium
GCTGCATCCTCTGCAGCTCGGTGGCGAGCTTGATCCGCTGCGCCTCGCCGCCGGAGAGTTCGGTCGCCGGCTGCCCCAGCCGCAGGTACCCGAGCCCCACCTCCAGGAGCACATCCAGCGCCCGCCGCACCGCGGCCTCTGCTGCCGGCACGCCCCGAGCGCCCGTCTCCGCAGCGGTGGCGGAGAAGAACGCCGCCGCCTCCTCCACGCTCATCGCGAGCACCTCGGCGATGTTCTTGCCGCGCCAGCGCACCTGGAGCGTCTCCTTGTTGTAGCGGGCGCCGTGGCACTCGGGGCAGGGCGCGAAGACGCTAGGGAGGAAGATGAGCTCCACGCTGACGAAGCCCTCGCCTTCGCAGGTGGGGCAGCGGCCTTTGGCCACGTTGAAGGAGAACCGGCCCGCGTCGTACTTGCGCGCGCGTGCCTGGGGCGAGGCGGCGAACAGCTTGCGGACCGAGTCGAACAGCCCGGTGTAGGTGGCGAGGTTCGACCGCGGCGTCCGGCCGATGGGCCGCTGGTCCACGCGCACCAGCCGGGTGATCCCCTCCAGCCCGGAGGTGATCGTCCCGCGCGTCTCCTGTTCCGGTCCGCGCTCGAGGAGCTCGTGTCCCGCGCTCGCGTCCTCGCCCGCAGGTGTACGCGCGTTAACCTCCTCGTCCTCGACGGCGCCCCGCCCGACCTTCGCCGCCACCAGCTCCACCAGCGCCTGGCTCACCAGCGACGATTTCCCGGATCCCGAGACGCCGGTCACCGAGGTCATCACGCCCAGCGGGAAGCGCACCGACACGTCCTGCAGGTTGTTGCGCGTGACGCCCTCGAGGTGGAGCCAGCCCTGCGGCGTCCGCCGCTCGCGCCGCACCGGGGGCGCCTTACCGGAGAGGTAGCGCGCGGTCTGGGACTCACGGATCTCCGCCAGCCCCTCCAGCCGGCCGCTGTAGAGCACGCGCCCGCCGGCCTCGCCCGCGAGCGGTCCCACGTCCACCACCCAATCGGCGGCCCGGATGACGTCGACCTCGTGCTCGACGACGAAGACGGTGTTGCCGCTCTCCACGAGCTGCCGCAGCGCTCCGAGCAGCGCGCGCGTGTCCGCCGGGTGCAGCCCCGCCGAGGGCTCGTCGAGCACGTACACGACGCCGAAGAGGTTGGAGCGGATCTGCGTCGCGAGCCGCAGGCGCTGCAGCTCACCCGGCGAGAGCGTGGGCGTGCTGCGGTCCAAAGAGAGGTAGCCGAGCCCGAGTTCGGTGACGATCCGGATCCGCGCCAGCACGTCGGACGCGAGCCGCTCGGCGACCAGCGCCTGCTCGGGGTGGTCCGCGCGAAGGCGGGCATGTCCCTTCGCGGTCCCCTCCGCGGTGGGACGAAGGACCTCGGCGATGCGCCCGAGGGAGAGCCGCGACAGCTCCGCGATGTCGAGCCCTGCGAAGGTGACCGAGAGGGACTCGCGCTTGAGCCGCTTGCCCTCGCAGAGCGAGCAGCCGGTGCTGACGAGGAACTGCGCCACCCGCCGCTTGAGCATCGCGCTCTCGGTGTTGGCGAAGGTCTCCATCACGTAGCGCCGTGCGCTGGAGAAGGTGCCCATGTACGAGGGCGTCTCCTTCCGCTTCAGCGCGCGGCGCGTCTCGGCGGGCGTGAACCCGGCGTAGACCGGGACCTGGGGCTGGTCGTCGGTGAAGAGGATCCAGTCGCGGTCCTTCTTCGGAAGGTCCCGCCACGGCCGGTCCACGTCGAAGCCGAGGGACACGAGGATGTCGCGCAGGTTCTGGCCGTGCCACGCCGGTGGCCACGAGGCGATCGCGCGCTCGCGGATGGTGAGCGAGGGGTCCGGCACCATCGAGGCCTCGGTGGCCTCGAAGAGCCGCCCGAGGCCGTGACACTTCGGGCACGCCCCGGCGGGCGCGTTGGCCGAGAACGCCTCCGCCTCGAGGTGCCCCTGGCCCTTCGGATAGGTCCCCGCGCGCGAGTAGAGCAGGCGCAGCGAGTTGGAGATCGTGGTCACGCTCCCCACCGACGACCGCGAGGTCGACGCGCCGCGCGACTGCTGCAGCGCCACCGCGGGTGGCAGCCCGTCGATGGCGTCCACCTCCGGCACGCCCACCTGATCGAGCAGCCTGCGCGCATAGGGCGCAACCGACTCGAAGAAGCGCCGCTGGGCCTCGGCGAAGATCGTCCCGAACGCGAGCGACGACTTCCCCGACCCCGAGATGCCGGTGAACACCACCAGCGCATCGCGCGGGATGTCCACGTTCACGTCCTTCAGGTTGTTCTCGCGAGCCCCGCGCACGCGCACGCAGCGGGCCGCGTGATCCGAGCTGTTGCTGCCGGCGTCAACCATGAGGCGGCCGCATCGTGATCACGTACTCCGTCCGAAACCAGCGCCCGTCGCACGACGAGGAAGCCGCCGTGTTCTTCGGAGGACGACCACGCTCACCGTACCTTCATCTCGTGCTCACCGGCGCTGGCTGAGCCGCCGCATGACCGGCCACGAGGGCGGTGACATCCCTCACGCCCGCCTCGGAGAACAGCGCATCGCGCGCCATGAGCACGTGGCCGTTCACGTGTGCGCGGTAGCTGCTGTGCGCTCGGGCCAGCTCGGCGGGCACGAGCGCTGCTCGGCGCACCGCATACGACGCATCGAATAGGACCACCGCTGCGTCATCGAAGTCGAACGAGCGGAAGACGGAGAGTTGGCGCTCGCCCGGCACGTCCACGCGGGTGACGACGCGCGCCTTCACCTGAAGCCGCTTGCCCTCCGCGGTGCGCACGTCCCACGACTTCTCCGAGTTCGAGGCCAGCTCGCCCCAAACGCGTTCAGCACGAGGTGCTCTGCGTAATCGCCTGCGGGCGCGTTGTTGGTGCGGACGATCCCCCGCGTGCGCAGCTCCCGGAGGATGTGCGCGTAGGTGGCGAGGAGCGCGGGAGCATCGGCAGCGGCGAGGGACTGTGGGCTCAAGAGCATGCGCGCAACACTACGCGCGGCAGGGACATGAATGCAGTTAACGAGCGTTAACCGCGACCGGGCCGAAGGTTGTCCCACCGCGCCGAGTTCTCTTCGCCCACGCCCGCGCCCTGACCTACAACGGAGGCCATGACGCCTCTCAAGCAGCGCTTCGAACGGTTCATCCACGGGCTGCAGGACGAGATCTGCAACGCCCTCGAGCAGCTCGACGGGAGTGGGCGCTTCCGGGAAGACCTCTGGAAACGGGACGGGGGCGGCGGCGGACGGACGCGCGTGATCGAAGAGGGCGCGGTGTTCGAGAAGGGCGGGGTGAACACTTCGGTGGTCTGGGGGGAACTCGACGAGGTGCTGGCGAAGAAGCTGCCCGGTGAGGGACGCGGGTTCTACGCGGCGGGCATCTCGCTGGTGCTCCACCCGCGCAGCCCGCTGGTGCCCACGGTTCACGCGAACTTCCGGCACCTGCAGCGGGGGGAAGGTCCGGGGGCGAAGCGCTGGTTCGGCGGCGGCGCGGACCTCACGCCCTACTACCTCTTCGAAGAGGACGCAGCGCACTTCCACCGCACCCTCAAGGCTGCCTGCGATCCGCACGGCGAGGACCGCTACCCGCGCTTCAAGAAGTGGTGCGACGAGTACTTCTTCATCCGCCACCGCGAGGAGGCGCGCGGGGTGGGCGGGCTCTTCTTCGATCAGCTCGGCGGAGCGCCGGGGGCAGCCGCGACCGACGAGGCACTGGAGCGCGAGCTGGACTTCGTGGAGAGCGTGGGCCGCGCGTTCCTTCCCGCCTACCTCCCCATCGCCGAGCGCCGGAAGGAACGCGAGTGGACCGCCGAGGAGCGCGCCTGGCAGGAGGTCCGCCGGGGCCGCTACGTGGAGTTCAACCTCGTCTACGACCGGGGCACCACCTTCGGACTGGAGACGAAGGGCCGGGTGGAGTCGATCCTGATGTCGCTGCCGCCGCAGGTGCGCTGGGTCTACGACCAGCACCCGCTCCCCGGCACCGAGGAGGCGCGGCTGGTGGACGTGCTGAAGAACCCGCGCGAGTGGGCGTGACCGGCGGCGCTCGACGTCCCCTGCGCCGCGTGACATAGACGCGCGCCATGTCCTTCGACCTCGAGAAGTTCGCCCTCCAGATGCTCACCGAAGTCCTCTCCTTCGACGAGGACACCGGCATGTACGGCGCGGTGGCGCTGGTCGACGGGGAGAACAAGGAGCGCTACCTCGGCATGTTCGACCCTGCGGAGGGCATCTTCGCGGTGGAGGAGGCGACCGCGTGGGAGCAGGTGGACACCGACGACGACGGCAAGCCGGACCTCGGCCTCGCCACCGACGGTGAGACCCACGGCGAGTACCCCACCGTGGAGGAGGCGGCGCGGACGCTGCTGGACCTCTCGCGGAAGTTGAACCTCACCCCGACCATCTCCTTCCACACCGACGACGAGGACGAGGACCTCGACGAGGAGGGTGAGGACGGCGAGGACGAGGCCTCCGAGGACGGCAACGCGCAGTAGCGTCTCTCCTCGGAGTACGGCTGGCCGCTGAGCAGCGGGTGCTTAGCCTCCTGGGCCTGTCCCCAAGGAGGTCCCATGCGCGCGCTGCTCGCGTCTTCGGTCGTGGTCGTCGGCGTCCTCGTGCTGTTCGGTGCCTCGCAGGGCGAGGCCCAGGAGCAGCCACAGCTCCCGCCGCCGCCGCCTGCGCGGAAGATCCCCGGCATCAACGCCGAGGACCCTGCGCCCAACGGGTGCGTGAGCTGCCACACCTATGACCCCAAGCTGAAGATGGACTCGCGCTTCAGCACCTGGCTCCCGGCGTGGCACGAGAAGGGCGCGCCGGAGCGGCTGGTCGACAAGGCGAAGCGCGCGGCGCCGAAGGGGATGAAGATCGAAGGCAGGCACCCGAAGCTGAAGGTGGACCTGACCACCGCGCGGATCCCGGACACCTGTCTGGAGTGCCACTCGAGGACGCCGAAGGACAAGAAGATGGCCGGGCCGCCGTTCGCGCAGCTCATCCACCTCGTCCACCTCACCGGCGGAGAGAAGAATCACTTCATGACCTACTACCAGGGCGAGTGCACCGCCTGTCACAAGCTCGATCAGAAGAGCGGGCAGTGGGGCCAGGGCAGCGGCACCGAGGCCGAGGTCGCGAAACAGAAGCAGCCGCAGAAGTAGCCGCCGCCCGTGAGTGGGCGTGCTCTACGCGCCCTTCACCAGCATCAGCACGCAGGCGAAGTGGAGCACGCCGGCCACGATGGTCAGCGCGTGGAAGACCTCGTGGTAGCCGAAGACGCCGGGCTTCGGGTTGGGGCGCTTGGTCGCGTAGGCGAGGGCGCCCAGCGTGTAGAGGATGCCGCCCGCGAGCAGCAGCGAGAACGCGGTGGGTGAGAGCCCGGCCCGGAGCGCGCCGAAGTGGGGGACGATGCTCCAGCCCACCGCGATGGCGGCCACCGCGGCCACGAACTTCGGCGCGCGGATCCAGAAGAGCGACTGCAGCACGCCCACCGCCGCGCCACCCCAGGCCAGCGCGAGCACCTTCACGCCCGTCTCCGGCGGCAGCGCCAGAAGCCCCACCGGCGTGTACGTGCCGGCGATGAGGATGAAGATCGACGCGTGGTCGAGCCTCCGCATCCAGGCCCGCGCGCGAGGCCCCCACGTCGGCCGGTGGTACGCCGCGCTCACGCCGTACAAGGTGAACAGCGAGGTGGCGAAGATCGCCGCGCCCGCCATCGCGCGTCCGCTCGGCGCCATCGAGGTCAGCACGGCGCCCGCCGCCAGCGCCGCCATGGCCGCCCAGTTGTGCAGCACCCCGCGCAGCCGGGGCTTGGTCTGGTTCGAGGACGACGTCGGCGGAAGGTGAAGCTCGAGCGAGCGGTCCATGGTGGGGAAACGGTAGGCACCCGATGTCATCCGGCCGTCACCGCCCTGCACGGTGCGGCGGCCCCGCAGATCGCCGCATGGCCGCCCGCTCGCAGTGCGTCCTTCGCAGTTCCTTGAACATCGGCCGCCGTCGGATAACTTGGCGCGACCTTGGACGACCTCCTGCTCGTCAAACGCGTCCGCACCGGCGACCAGCGCGCGTTCCGGACCCTCGTCGAGCGCTACCAGCGCAAGGTCTACGCCGTCGCGCTCGGCATGCTGAAGGACAAGGAAGCGGCGATGGACGTCTCCCAGGAGGCGTTCGTCAAGGTCTACAAGTACCTCGACCACTTCAAGGGCGACTCGTCCTTCTACACGTGGCTCTACCGGATCACGGTCAACATCTGCATCGACCAGATCCGCAAGCGCGGCGGCACCCAGCGGGACGACGTGGAGTTCGACGAGAGCGTGGCCCACGACTTCGCCGAGGCGAAGATCGGCGCGCTGGGGACCCAGCTCGGGACCAACCCGCAGAAGGCGGCGCTCCGGCGCGAGCTGGCGGACAAGATCCAGGAGGCGCTGCAGGAGCTGCCGGAGAAGCACCGCGCCATCCTGCTTTTGCGCGAGATCGACGGGCTCTCCTACGAGCAGATCGCCGAGACCCTCAAAATCCCCAAGGGCACGGTGATGTCCCGGCTCTTCCACGCCCGGGCCAAGGCGCAGAAAATCCTCAGTGAATATCTGGAGTTGGACGAGTCAAAGAGCG
>CAZCWA010000055.1:0-10944 GCA_964502265.1 uncultured Myxococcaceae bacterium
AGATTGAGACCGAGCGCGGCAGCGGCGTGGTCCGCTTCCTCCTCACCCGCCAGGGTCTGGAGCTGATGGCGCACGCCGCGGCCTCCGAGGCCCGCGCGAAGCCGAAGTACCTCAACTAGCCTTCGCCGCGAGAGCGCCGGCGTTCCCGTGGCGGGACAGCGTGTCCCGGGCGGCCCCGTGGCAGCGCCTCGTGGAACGGGTTACGTCTGGGCCTCCATGAGCGCACGGAATGACGACAAGAAGGCGGACGGCGGCCTCCCGCTCTCGCGGCGCCAGGCGGTGGCGGTGGGACTGGCGGGCGCGGCGACGCTCGCGGCGCTGCCGGCCGTGAAGCGCCTGAAGGGATCGGACGAGATGACGACGCAGCCTTCCGGCGACCGGATGCCGGTGGTGTTCCTTCCGCACGGCGGGGGGCCCTGGCCCTTCGTGGACCTGGGGATGGACAAGGGAGAGCTGGACGAGCTCGCGGGCTATCTGCGGTCGGTGAAGAGCGTGCCCCGGACGCCGCCCAGGGCGCTGCTGGTGGTCTCCGCGCACTGGGAGGAGAGCGTGCCCACGCTGATGACCGCGGCCCGGCCGCCCATGCTCTACGACTACTACGGCTTCCCGCCCGAGTCGTACCGCATCACCTGGCCTGCGCCCGGCGCCCCGGAGCTGGCCGCGCGCGTGCAGTCATTGCTGGGCTCGGCGGGCTTCCCCTCCGCGGTGGACGCGCAGCGCGGCTTCGACCACGGCACCTTCGTGCCCCTGAAGCTCGCCTGGCCGGACGCGGACGTGCCCACCCTGCAGCTCTCCCTGCAGCGCGGCCTCGACCCCAAGCGGCACCTCGAGCTGGGCCGTGCCCTGGCGCCCCTGCGCGACGAGGGCGTCTTCATCGTCGGCAGCGGGATGACCTTCCACAACATGCGGGCCTTCTGGGACCCCGCCGCGGGCGCCGGCGCCCTGGCCTTCGACCGCTGGCTGCAGGAGACGGTGGCGCTGCCGGCAACGGAGCGGGACGAGCGCCTCGCCCACTGGAGCGCCGCCCCGTCCGCGCGCTTCGCCCACCCGCGCGAAGAGCACCTGCTGCCCCTGATGGTGGCCGCGGGCGCCGCGGGGGTGGACGCGGGCCGCTGCGCCTTCGTGGGCGCGTGCTTCGGCAAGCAGATCAGCGCCTACCACTTCGGATGACGCCGGGGCCTGCCGCTAGATGAGCTGCCCGCGGAACTGCCGGTAGTGGAAGTAGCTCCAGAGCAGCGCCAGGGCGGCGAAGAGGTGCCACACCGCGTGGCCGTGGAGCACCAGATTCTCCGGCTCGCACCAGGTCCGTGAGACGTCGAGCGCGCTGAAGGTGCCCGCCACGCCGATGGAGCCGAGCGCCAGGCCGAAGTGGCGGTGCCCCACCGGGAGCGCCGCGCGGCGGGAGGCGAGCACCTCGGTGGCGATGGCCGCCACGAGCAGCACCGCGATGATCGCCTGCACGGGCAGCGAGAGCCTCGCCACCCCGATGGTGACCAGGGTGAAGAACAGGATCGCCGGCCAGAGCGCGACGAAGAGGCGCTCTTTGGGCAGCGCCCCCAGCCGGATCGCGTTCAGCACGACGATCAGCAGGAAGAAGAAATACATCCCGAAGAAGTCGAGCACCTGCGTCGCGAAGGTGTTGGACGCGTGGTACGCGAGCGAGGTCGCCCCCACCCAGAACGCGGCCGGGGCGAAGAAGCGCAGGCTCCGCTCGGTGGTGCCCGTCTTCCGGACGTGCCAGGCGATGAGCCCGGCCACCGCGATGAACGCCAGGTTCGACCAGGTGTTCGAAGGCTCGCCGATCCAGCCGCAGCGGGTGGGCTCACACCAGTCGACGTTGGGCGCACCGCTCCAGGCGCGCAGGCCGTCCCAGGGGCAGGTGGTCGAGTCTCCGGCGTCCAGGGCGGCACCTCGGGGCCTACGCGCGGGACCTCTGGTCTAACGCTCCGCCGGGGAGGCGTCGGCGCGGCAGACCGCCTCCTCCGCGGGCCCGGCCCCGGTCAGCGGCTGGGTGATGCAGACCGGGTGGGTGGCGCAGTCGGCGCAGACGCAGCCCTCGTCGTAGGGCACGCACACCCCGTCGTTCTCGCAGTTGGTGGGGTCCGAGCAGTAGGCGTCCGTGCGGCAGTCGAGGCACACGCAGTCCTCGCCCTCGTCGCAGACGCCGTCGTCGTTGCAGGAGGCGTTGCACTGGGGCAGCGCCGCGCAGTCGCTGCAGGTGCAGGACTCGCCCACGCCGCACATCCCGTCCGCGAGGCCGCCCTGGCACGTTGGATCCTGACAAGCCGGGGTGGACGCGCAGTCGTCGCAGGCGCACGTCTCCGAGGCGTCGCACACGCCGTCCGGCGCGCCGCCCTGGCACAGCGAGGTCACCTGGCAGCCCGGGTTGGTGGCGCAGTCCGCGCAGCCGCAGCCCTCGTTCAACGGGTCGCACACGCCGTCCTTGTCGCAGGCCAGCGGGTGGCTGCAGAAACTGTCGGTGCGGCACTCGAAGCAGACGCAGTCCTCCAACTGGCCGCACACGCCGTCGATCTGGCAGTTCGCCCGGCAGTGGCCGGTGGGCGCGCAGTCCACGCAACCGCAGGACTCGTTGGGGGCGCAGATGCCGTCCGGCGCCCCGTTCGCACACGCGGGATCCGCGGCGCAGAGGACTTCCTCCTCGCAGTCGGGGCAGCCGCAGTTCTCGCTCGAGGTGCAGGCGCCGTCCGCCTTGCCCCCGTCGCAGAACGGATGCGGAAAGCAGGTGGTGTCGGTGGCGCAGTCCACGCAGGAGCAGGCGTCCGCGCCCCCGCAGACGCCGTCCGGGAGGCCATCACAGGTGGGGAAGTTGTCCGCGCAGGCCGGGTTGCCGTAGCAGTCTGCGCAGGCGCAGCCCTCGAACGACGGGTCGCACACCCCGTCGCCGTTGCAGCTCGCCGGGCTGGTGCACCGGGCCTCACCGTCGCAGTCCGCGCACACGCAGTCCTCCAAGGCGCCGCAGACGCCGTCGTCGGTGCAGGACGCCCGGCAGTGGTGGGTAGCGGCGCAGTCCGCGCAGTCGCAGGCCTCCCCGTCTGCGCAGGTCCCGTCTGCCGCTCCGCCCTCGCAGGCGTCACCCGGCAGACAGCGGAGTTCGGCGGTGCAGTCCTGGCACTCGCACGGCTCGTCGGCCTCGCAGGTGCCATTGGCGGTGCTGGTGCCCACGCACTGACCGGCGAGGCAGCTGTCGTGGGTGCACGCGTCGCCGTCGTCACAGGCGGTGCCGTCCGGGGCATTCACGGCCACGCACGCCGCCTGTTCCTCGCTGCAGGCGCCGATCTGGCACGCGTCGTCCAGCGAGGCGCAGTCCAGCGGGGCGCCGCCGGTGCAGACGCCGGCCTGGCAGGTCTCTCCCACCGTGCAGAAGAGCCCGTCGTCACAAGGGGCGCCGTCCGCCTGGCCCTCACATGCGGCGGGCGGGGCCTCCACCGCACAGGTGGCGCTGCAGCCGTCACCCGGGGTGGTGTTGCCGTCGTCGCACTGCTCGTTGGCCTCGACCCGTCCGTTGCCGCAGACCGGGTCCTCGCCGCCGCCGCCGCTGCAGCCCACGCCTGCCATCAAGAAGACCATCGCCGAGAGAGCGGCGAACCGTTGCGTGGTGCCCATGGGTTCCCTTCGCGCCTGCGCGTCTGACTGTTCCCCACATACCAAATCCGCCTGACGGGTGGGGAAGGGGGCCCAGGCCGCCGGCCCGCCGGAATGTTAGGGGTGCGTCACCATGTCGATCGAGAAGCTGATCCTGTCCGAAGAAGAGTGGCGCCAGCGCCTGACGCCGGACGAGTACCGGGTCCTCCGCCAGCACGGCACCGAGATGCCCGGCTCCGGCTGCTACCTGGGCACCAAGACCCCCGGCGTCTACGTCTGCGCCGGCTGCGAGCACCCCCTGTTCCGCTCGGGCGAGAAGTTCGAGTCCGGAACCGGCTGGCCGTCGTTCACCGAACCGGTCTCGCCCGACGCGGTGGTGGAGCACCGCGACGTGAGCCACGGGATGATCCGCACCGAGGTCCGCTGCGCCCGCTGCGATGGCCACCTCGGCCACGTGTTCCCCGACGGCCCGCCCCCGACCGGCCTGCGCTACTGCATGAACTCGGTGGCGATGAAGCACCGGCCGGACGAAGCCTGAGCCGCCCCCTGCGCCTGCCCCTTTGCCTGGAGCAGGCGGCGGGAGGTCCCTCTCACGCCACCCCGGCGAACCTCGAGGCCGGGGGCCCGTCCGCGGAGATGTGGTGCAGGGACACCCGCGGGTTCGCGAGGCTCCGTGCCAGCTCCGCGATGCGGGCGTGGTGCGTGAAGAGCAGGATCTGCGTCCGCTCCGCCAGCTCGGCGAAGACCTCCAGCGCGGCGAGGGCCCGGTCGTCCGAGAGCTGGATCAGCACGTCGTCGAGCACCAGCGGCAAGGGCTCCTTCGCCTCCAGCTCCTGCTCCAGCGCGGCCAGCCGGAGGGCGAGGTAGAGCTGATCCCGCGCGCCGTCGCTCATCTGCTCGGTCCGCAGGAACTCGCGCCGCCCGCCGGGACCGGGCCTCACCCCGCGCAGCTCCGCGTCTGCCCCGTCCTCGGTCACGTCCACGCCCTCGAACGAGCCGAGGGTCAGCCTTGCGAACAGCGCGTTGGCGCGCCGGAGGATGGGATTCTGGTTCTCCACCCGGAAGCGTTCCACCGCCTGACGCAGCAGGTGCACTGCGTAGCGGTGCCGCAGCCAGCCCGCACTCTGCTCCCGCAGCTCCGCCAGCACCGCCTGAAGCTCGGCGTTCTTCTCCGCCGCCTCGTCCGCCCCCCGCATCTCGTCGAGCGCGCCGCGCAGCCGGGCCAGCGACCTCACCGTCTCCTCGTGCTCCGTCAGCACGCGCTGCTCCCGCTCGGCGGCGTCCGTGAGCCTTTGACGCGCCTCATCGGGCGTCACCGCGTCCACCTTGCGCGCAAGCGACTCGAAGTCGCCGTCCGGCGCGCTCTGCAGCAGTCCCTCCTCGCACTCGTGGAGCTTCGATGCCAGGTCGCGCCGCTCCTCGTTCGCCTCCTGCACCCGGACCATCTCCGCAGGGTCGGTCGTTCCCGCCTCCTCCATCAGCCGCTCGATCGCCCGCTTCGCGGCGTCCCTCTTGTCCGCCGCCTCCCGGAGCTGCGCCCCCGCCCGCTCGACCAGCGCCTTCAGCCGCTCGCGCTCCGCCCGCGCCATCCGCGCCGTCTTCAGGCGCGCCACGAGCTCCGGCAGCTCCGCGCCGAGGGATGACGCCAGCGCACGGTGCGCCCCCGCCACCTCTTCGATGCGCTGCTCGAGCACCGCGAGCTTCCGCGCCTCCTCATCCCGCTGCACGAGGCGCTGCGCCGCGTCCGCGACCCGCGCGATGATCGCCTGCAGCACGGGAAGCGTCGCCTCCTCGGGTGCTTCCAGCCCTCGCGCCAGGGCCCGCTGCTCCAGCCGCAGCGCCTCGAGCCGGGCCCTGGCGAGCGCCGCCTCCGCCTCCGCATCCCCCTTCTGCTGCCGGGCCTTCCACAGAGCGCTCTCCAGCTCCTGCCGCCGCCGGCTCGCCTCGTCCGCCTCGGCCAGTGCCCGCTCCGCCTGCTGGCGAAGCTCCGACAGGTCCTCCGGGCCCGCCGCCGCGAGTCCGAGCGCCCGGGCAACCGGCAGGGCGCGCCGGACCAGCCGCGCCTCCAGCTCGGAGCAGGTCGCCTTCGCCCGCTCCGCCTCGGCCAGCATCCCCTTCACCCGCGCGGCCTGCGCGAGCCAGCCGCGCATCACCTTCGCGGATGCGGCCTCCATCTCGTATGCCGCCCAGAACGCAACCCAGGCCTCCTCCGCGGACTCCACCGCGGTTCGGAGCGCGTCCCGGAGCGCCCGCTCGGACCGCAAGGCCTCCTCCGCCTCCTCGCAGTCCTGGGCGAGCTGCGCGTACCGCGTCACCCGCTGCGTGTCCTGACGAAGAACGTCCGCGAGCCGATCCGCGCCCGCCACCGCGGTCTCGAACGCGTCAGGCAGGTTCGCGCCCTGCGTCCACTGCTCCCGCGACTCATCCGAGGGCGGGCTTCCCTCGAGCGACTGCCGCACGAGCCGCCACCCTGCCTCCCGGTGAGCGCGTGCGTCACTCAACGCCTCCTCCGTCGGCACCTCTCCGTTCGCCTCGAGCCGCTGCCGATCCCGCCGCTTGCGCTGAAGCAACGCCTCCGCCGCCCTGACCGCCTCCTCTGCCTTCTCCAGCGCCGCCTTCTTCCCCAGGGCTTCGGCGTGCTCCTCCACTTCCTCCGCCGAGGGGAGCGCGCGCTCCAGCAGCGTCTGTGCCGGCAGGGTCCAGCGCGAGAGCGCGCCGAACGCGGCCTCCGCCTCCGCCTCCTGCCCGTCCCGGAACTCTCGGGCCTGCGCGAGGAGCCGCTCCGGAGGCCCATCCTCCACGAAGAGGGCGTACGCGCTGCGGAGCGCCGTGGTGTCCACCTCCGGCGGCAGCCGCGCCTGCGCCTCCTCGAGTTCGCGGATGGAGCGCCCGGCCTGGGCCACCTCGCGGTCCAGGCCCTCGACCTGCGCCTCGGCGGCGGGAAGCGCCTGCACGAGCCGCTGGATCGTCGCCTCCTGCGCCTTCCACTGCCCGCGGGCCAGCGCCTCCAGCCGCTCCTCGCTCGAGCCCACGGACCGCGCATCCGAGGCGAGCCTCCTCACCGCGTCCACCGCCGCCGCCTTCAGCCGCTCGCGCTCGTCGAGATCGGCCAGGTGGCGCTCCCGCTTCAGCCACGCATCGTCGATGGCGTCCGCATGCGAGAGGAGCGCGTCGTCCACGGCCAGTTCGCCCAGCTCCCGCTCCCGCTGCTTCAGCTCCTGGTCGAGCTTCTCCAGCATGAGGTTCGCACCATCGAGCGCGGTCACCGCCGCCACCCGGCGCGCTCCGAAGTCTGCCGGGACCTGCGGCTCCCCGGAGAGCGCCTGCAGCCGCTGCATCAGCCCCGAGCGCCGGGTCAGGGCAGGCCGCGCCCGCTCGACCAAGGACATGTCCACCTGGGTCTTCCGGGCCTCCTCGAGCTCCGCCTTCAGCGCGCGCTCCCGCCTCTCGAGCTCTTCGGCCTGACGGTGCTTCTCCTCCACCTCGCGCGGGTTCTGCGAGAGCGAGGAGAGCTCTGCCCGAAGCGCGGTGAGCCTCCGGAGCAGCGCGTTCACCTTCGGCTTCGACGCGTTCCCTCCAGCGAACAGCTCCGCGGCCTTCGACTCCAGCTCCGCGAGCACCCGGGCCACCGGGAGGCCACCCAGTCCCGCCGAGAGCAGCGTCTCGCCGACCCGTCCCCGACCTTCGACGAGCTGTCTGCCGCCTTCGCGAAGCTGCCCGTGATCCAGCGACCACTCCTCTTCGAACCGGGCCTGTCCGACCTCCGACTTGAACCGCTTCAGCCAGGGAACGTCGAGTGGCCGCCCGTCCCGGTCCACCACGTCCTGCTTCTGCGCCTTCTTCCGGCGGAAGGCGACCGCGGTTCCGTCCTGGAGCCGGAGCACCGCGCCGAGCAGCAGCTCCCGGTAGTCGAACCGGAAGTTGTCCGGGGTCTGCATGGGGATGCCGAAGAGCAGCGCCGAGACGGCCCGCCGGAGCGTCGTCTTGCCCGCCTCGTTGTCCCCGTAGATGACGTGCAGCCCCGGGTGCTGTCCGCCCAGCTCCAGCACCAGGTCCTTCAGCCCGCCCCAGCGGATGATCTCCAGCCGTTCGATCTTCACGCCCGTCCCCCCTTCCCGCGCAGCGCCTCACGCAGAAGCTCCCCCGCGTCCGCCCGAAGCGATGCCAATCCCGCCTCGTCGAACAAGGGTTCCCCGCCGTCCCGCGCCAGCTCCGCCCCCACCTTCTTCTCCAGCTCCGAGACGAAAGCGGGCCGCTCCGAAGCCGTCAGCGAGACCTCTTCCAGCAGGCGCTCCAGCACCGCGAGCGACTCTGCCCCCGAGTCCATCCCCTCCCGGGGCGGCGACAGCTCCAGCACGAGCTTCTCCAGCCACGCGCGCTCCGGGGCCACGGACATGAGCCTTGCGATGAGCTCGCTGCGCCAGCGCTCAGGCTCCGCGCGCATGGTGCAGGCCTGCGTGGCCCCGATGGCCTTCGCCCTCACCGCGAGGAGCCTTCCCTCTGCTTCGTCCGCAGCGTCCCCGATGGCCTCGGCCAGACGCTCCACCACGTCTTCGGCCGTCTCCTCGCCGGAGACGTCGACCTCGACCAGCGCCCACCGGACCACGTCCAACGGTTCGTGGCGCACCTCCACCACGCGGCCGCCCTCCACCGTCACCACCGAGCAGCCCTTGGACCCGGTCTCACGGACGCTGCGGCCCTGGATGTTCCCGGGGAACACGACCCAGTGCGGCGCCTGCGCGACCTCAATGCGCTTGTGGACGTGACCCAGCGCCCAGTAGCCGTATCCCCTGGAGACCAGATCCGAGACCGAACAGGGCGCATACGGCGCGTGGCCCTCCGCACCCTCCAGGGCGGTGTGAAGCAAGCCGAGGTTGAACACGCCCGGGAGCGCCACCGGATAGCGCGCGGCGAGGTTCTCCCTCACGTCCCGCTTCTTGAAGCTCTGTCCATGAACCGCCACCCCGAGGTCCCCGAAGAGCACCGTCTCCGGCGCCTGGGCGGAGAGGACCCGCGTGTTCGACGGCCACCTCAGGGTCCGGGCCATGTCCCCCGCCGCATCGTGGTTGCCGTGGATGAGCACCACCCGGATGCCCGCCCGCTCCAGGCGCGCGAGCTCCCGGCAGAAGAAGATGCCGGTGTTGTAGTCGCGCCAGGACTCGTCGAAGAGGTCACCGGCCAGCACCACCAGGGCCACCTTCTCGTCGATGGCGAGCTGCACGAGGTTCTCGAACGCCCGCCGCGTGGCGCCGCGGAGCTGCTCGAGGGGCGCGGACTCGTAACGCTCCAGTCCCAGCATGGGACTGTCGATGTGCAGGTCTGCCGCGTGGATGAACTGGAAGCCCATGACAGCCACCACTATACGGACCGGTCAGACATCGGCTTCGGCGCTGGGGACGGTGCTCGTGCCGGCCGGCTGCGCGAGTGACCCGCCCCGGGTAGATTTTGCGGCCATGGGGAAGGAACACGATCTCGAGCGGCACCGGACCGCGTTGCGCGGGCACTGCTACCGGATGCTCGGCTCCGTCAGCGAAGCGGACGACGCGGTGCAGGAGACGATGGTGCGGGCGTGGCGGAAGCTGGAGGGCTTCGACGAACGCTCGTCCTTGAAGACGTGGCTGTACCGCATCGCCACCAACGTGTGCCTCGACCTGCTGGCGGACCGGAACCGGCGCGAACGGCCGATGGAGGAGGGCGGGCCGGGCACCATCGAGGATCCGCTGGTGGAGCGGCCGAGGTCCCATTGGTTGGAGCCGGTGCCGGACGCGTGGGCGCTGCCTTCGGACGCGGACCCGGCGGAGCGGGCGATCCTCAAGCAGAGCATCAAGCTGGCCTTCGTGGCGGCGATCCAGCACCTGCCCCCGAGGCAGCGAGCGGCGTTGCTCCTGGCGGAGGTGCTCGGGTGGTCTGCGGTGGAGGTCGCCGAGGGACTGGAGATGTCGGTGGCGGCGGTGAACAGCGCGCTGCAGCGGGCGCGGGCCACGCTTGCCGCGAAGGATCTGAGCCTGCCGAGGGCGCCCCTTTCGGACGCGCAGACGGAGCTGGTGGCGCGGTACGTGGACGCCTTCGAGCGCTACGACATGTCGGCGCTCACCGCCCTGCTGCACCAGGAGGCCTCGCTCTCGATGCCGCCCTACACGCTGTGGCTGCAGGGCCACGAGAACATCGTGGCGTGGATGCTCGGCCGCGGCTCGGCGTGCCGTGGGTCGAAGCTCGTTCCGGTGGAGGCGAACGGGGCGCCGGCGTTCGGCCACTACAAGCCCGGCGGACCGGGCGAGCCGATGCAGCCGTGGTCGCTGATCATCCTCGAGCTGGCACCGGACGGGCAGCGGATCACCGCGCTGAACCACTTCCTCGACACGAAGGAATGGTTCCCCCGCTTCGGCCTGCCGATGACGCTCGATCCCGCGGACCGATGATTTCGCCGCGCCCTCGCCGTCAGATGGGAAAACGCGCTCGCTGAAGCGGGCGCCTACCCAGGAGCCGGTCATGGCGCGATCCCGGAAGCTGTTCGTGAACCTCAGTGTGAAGGACCTCGAGCGCTCGAAGGCGTTCTTCACGAAGCTGGGGTTCACCTTCAACCCGCAGTTCACCGACGAGAAGGCGGCCTGCATGGTCGTGAGCGAGGAGGCCTTCGTGATGCTCCTCACCGAGCCCTTCTTCCGCGGCTTCACCAGGCGGGAGATCGCGGACACATCGAGGCAGACCGAGGGCCTGTTCGCCCTGTCCTGCGAGAGCCGCGCGGAGGTGAACGACCTCGTGCGCATCGCGGTGGAGAACGGCGGCTCCCACGCGATGGACGCGCAGGACCACGGCTTCATGTACGGGTGGAGCTTCTACGATCCGGACGGTCACCACTGGGAGGTGATGTGGATGGATCCGAAGGCGCACGAGCCGCAGGCGAAGCAGTAGCGGCCGCGACGCGCAGGTCCGCCACCAGCTCCCGCCACGCCCGTTCGCGCGTGCTGTCATCGGCAGAGCGCAGCACCGCGGACGGGTGCCAGGTCGCGAGCACGCGGCCCACGTCCGGCAACTCGAACACGCGACCGCGGTTGTGGTTGAGGCGAAACCCGCTGCCGAGCAGAGCCGTCGCCGCCGTCGCGCCGAGGCACACCACCAGCTCCGGCCGCACAACCTGGAGCTCGGCATCGAGCCAGCCTTTGCAGGTGCGGATCTCCGGTGCGCTCGGGCGTTGGTGGATGCGGCGGCGTTCGCCCGGTCCGTAGCCGGGGCCTGCTGCTGCGCCTTCGGCGGCGGTCCACTTGAAGTGCTTCACCGCGTTGGTGAGATAGAGCGCGCTGCGGTCGAGGCCGGCTTCCCGCAGCGCCTCGTCGAGCACCT
>CAZCWA010000055.1:11044-16272 GCA_964502265.1 uncultured Myxococcaceae bacterium
AACGCCCGGGCAGATCGCGTCCCATCGCGCGCAGGTTGAGCCGAGCCGGATTGAAGGTGGACGCGTAGTAGGTGCGCCAGAGTCCTTCGAGTTCGTCCTCCGTCGGCGCCTCGCTTCGGGGGATGCCGTCGCCGAAGGAGAGCGTGGTCCCATCCCAGTGCGCGCTCTCGTCGGGCGTGAGCAGCGACCAGCGCATCGAGCCGAAGCGGCGCTGGAAGAATGCCGCGGCGGGGCGGAGGACGAAGTGATCGGTGCGATGCCAGGCGACGAACCGTTCTTCGCCGTCTGCAAGGATGCGGCGGAAGCGGGCGAAGGCGTGGACGCGGTGCTCGTCCTTGTCGACTTCGCGCGCCATCAGCTCGAGGCGGCGGACGTCGGGATCCGAGCCGAGCTCGAGCAGGTGCGGCTGCTCGTTCTGGATTCGCCACAAGAGCCGGTAGAGCAGCGCCCAGCGATCCGATGCGCGATGAAGGGACACCCTTCCGGCCTTCTCCACGAACGCGCGCGGGACCCGAACGGTAGGAGCATCCCCGGCCGCGGAAGGGGCCTGCGCCGGCACTTCGAACTCGCCGAAGAGCGAAGACTGCCGCTCCTCGAGCGGGACCAGCTCCACCTCTGCGGGGGTTCTCTGCGCGTAGAGCAGCGCTCGAGCGATCGCGCGGAAGGCATCGACGTCGGCAACGAGGATGCGCCGGGACGTCACAGCTCGCCGCTCCGGGCGGAGGTGGTGAGGTCGAAGAGGTCGAGCTGTCGCTCGCGCTCGGCCGCCCTCTGCGGGAGCGCTGCCGCGTCGAGTTCGGCGCCGGGATGGTGATCCTCGGTCACCACGAAGGGACGAACCTTGCCGAGCGATACGCGCAGGCGCGCGAGGTGATCGAGCCGGATTCGCTCATGTCGCCGGAGCCGGAGGAGCTTGTCGATGGTGCGCACGCCCAGCCCCGGGACGCGCAGGAGCAGCGCGCGGTCGGCGCGGTTGAGGTCGATGGGGAAGACGTCGCGTCGGCGCAGCGCCCACGCGAGCTTCGGGTCCATGGTCAGGTCGAGGTTGGGCGCCTCGGGGACGGTGAGCTCCGGGGCCTGGAAGCCGTAGTGACGGATCAGCCAATCCGCCTGGTAGAGGCGGTGCTCGCGCTGGAGCGGTGGAGGCTTCGGCGGAAGGCGCGGATCCGAATCCGGGATGGGGCTGAAGGCCGAGTAGTAGACGCGGCGCAGGCCATGCTGATCGTAGAGCCGGGAAGCGGTGTCGAGGATCGACGCATCGCTCGCGTCCGTGGCCCCGACGATCATCTGCGTGCTCTGGCCGGCGGGCGCGAACTGGGTGCCTGGTGTCTTGAGGTCGCTGGATGCCTCGATGCCCTGCGCGATCCGTCCCATCGCCTGGTCCACGTCTTCGATGCGCTTCTCGGGCGCGAGCCGGGAGAGGTCTGCGGGTGTGGGCAGCTCGATGTTCGCGGAGAGCCTGTCGGCATAGCGGCCTGCCCGATCGATGAGTTCGGGCGATGCGCCGGGCACGGTCTTGAGGTGGATGTAGCCGCCGAAGCGGTGCGTCTCCCGGAGTGTTCGCGCCACGCGGACCAGCTCCTCCATCGTGAAGTCCGGGCTCTTGATCACGCCCGAGGAGAGGAAGAGCCCCTCGATGTAGTTGCGCCGGTAGAAGTCGAGCGTGAGCGCGACCACCTCCTCGACCGTGAAGCGCGCGCGGCGCACGTCGCTGGAGATGCGGTTGATGCAGTACTGGCAGTCGTAGATGCAGACGTTGGTGAGGAGGATCTTCAGCAGCGAGACACAGCGGCCGTCGGGCGTGTAGCTGTGACAGATGCCCATGCCCTCGGAGCTGCCGAGGCCCCCTTCAGGGAGGGCGCGCTTGCCGCCACTGCTCGCGCAGGACGCGTCGTACCTGGCGGCGTCGGCGAGGAGGGCGAGCTTCGACTCGAGATCCATCTGAGCCATGAGTATCGGCGGGCGTGGAGCGCTTCCGCGGGATGTCATTCGTTGCGAGGCCGCCTGCGTGGAGGGCGGGCCGGACGGATTGGACGATTCGGGACGCGGACCCGCGCGGCCGGCGAGTGCGCAGCGTTGAGGGAGGATGACTCCATGGGTGACGAGCGATGAGGTGCGCCTCGGGTATGTGGCGCAGAGCGTGGCGCTGGACCTGAGCGCCGGGCACACGTGCAGGCTGGCGGGCGCGACGCCGGGACGCATCGAAGCGCTGGTGGCGGAGAACCTGGCCGCGCTGGAGCAACTGCTGCTCTACAACGAGGCGCACGGCATCGAGGTCTTCCGCATCGGTTCGTCGCTGGTCCCGTTCGCGTCCCACCCGGTGGCCCGCGGCGTGAAGTGGTGGCAGACGTTCAGGCGGGACTTCGAGCACCTGGGCCGGATCGCCGCCCGCTCCAACCAGCGGCTGTCGTTTCACCCATCGCCGGCCGGGGCGACCCTCGCGTCTGCGCGGCCCAGCGTGAGAGAAGCCACCCTGCACGAGCTTCGCTACGACGCGCGGGTGCTCGACCTGCTCGGACAGGACGGACACGGGCGCGCGGTGGTGCACGTGGGAGGCGCCGCGCCGGGCAGGGAGACCGCGTTGGACGTCGCGCACCGGTTCCTCGACGCGATGCCGGAGGACGTGAAGGGACGGCTGGTCGTGGAGCACGACGACCGTGTGTGGTCCGCGCGCGAGGTCTACGCGCTGGCGGACGCGCACGGGGTCCCGTTCCTCGCGGATACGCTTCACAACGCCGTCCTGCCCAGCGAGCCGGCGCTGTCCCTGCGCGAGCTCTTCCGGATGGCGGACCGGACGTGGCACGCGCTCGGCTTGCGGCCGAAGCACCACCTCGCGTCGCAGGACGAGGGACAGAGAGCAGGGCGGCACGCGGATCGGATCATTCCCGCCGACTTCTTCGCGGCCTTGGAGGCGCTGGAGAGCCCGGCCGACTTCATGCTGGAAGCGCGGGACAAGGACCTCGCCCTGTTCGCGCTCCGCCGGTTGATGCACCGCTCGGATTCCGCCGCCTCACATGCGGAGTCGTGAGAGAAGTCGCGGCCCATGAAAGCGAAGGACTGAGGCCGCCGATCTATCGGGAAGGGGACCGCTACCACCTGGATCCGCACGACGAAGAGCTGGACCTGTGGGCGTTCCGGCTCGGGTTGCGTCCGCCGAAGGTCGTCGCGCCTCCACCAAAGGCGCCCGAGCCGAAGCCGCTCCCAGGGCCCGAGGTGCCGCTCACGCCGGAGGAACTCGACGGGGCGTGGCGGAGGGCGAGCCTCTACTCGTGGTCCGCGCAGCGCGTCGCGCTCTGCGTCCTCGATGCCTCGGGAGGGCCGTTGACGCCTCGCGACGTGGTGGCTGCCGTGGCCGCCCGCACGGAGTGGCATTCCGTGAGGGAGCACTCCGAGTACTTCGGCACCAGGGCGAGCAAGATCGACGTGCTGCCGGATGGACGGTGGGCCATCCGGGGCGATTCTCAAGCGGCGCTTCACCAGGCCCGTGCTGCGGCCCGCGCGCTGATCGAGAAGGCCAGGCGCTATGGAGTGACGCGGACCGATCCGAGGAGCTGCGCGCGCTCCAGGAGAAGCTGGACAAGGAGCGGGTGGAGCACGGGGAGCGGCTTGCGCAGATGTCCCGGGCGCTGCTGGTTGCGTTCCCGCCCACGCGGCCAGAAGCGGTCGCCCTCCTCGATGTGACCGAGCGCAGGATCACCACCTTCGTCGGGAAGGAAGAACTGGCCGCGCTGCACTCGCGGCTTTCCGCGTACGAAATCATCGGTGCCGTGGACGTGAGGGGACTGCTGAGCGTGCTGGGATTCGAACCGGGCGACCGCCGCCTCGCAGAGTTGGGGCCGCCGCAGAAGACGAAGGCGCTCGGCCCGCGGCGGACGTTGAAGGTCACCCTGGGGCTGCTGGTGCAGGGCTCGTGCGGGATCGTGAGGCCGTTCGGGGAGGAGGGCGCGCTCGCCCGGTATCTGGCGAAGGGCGAACTGCAGAAGCTCCGCCGCCGGCTGGAGATGGACGTGAGGTCGCTCTACGCGCTCTACGAGTACGGCCGGGTGCATGGGGCCGTTCGCCTCCGGTGGGGACCCGTCGATGAGCGCGTGCCTGTCCCGTGGATCCACCGGGACGAGCTGCGGCTCTATGGCCTCCAGAGGTCGGCGCTCGCGAAGGGCGTCGCGCTCCAGGTCGTGGCCGGGAACGCGCCGGCGCTCGAGGACCCGTGGGCCCGTGCACAGCTCGCGTTCGTCGCGCAGGGCGAGCACTCATGGGACAGGTGGCTCGTGGATGAGGGCGGGTACGAGATCTACGAGCCGGAGATCCAGCGAGCGAGACTGGCCGTCGAGGTGCACTGACCGGACGCGAAAAAGGCCGGCTCCCTTTCGGAAACCGGCCCTTCGACTTGCTCCCCGACCTGGACTCGAACCAGGGACACGCGGATTAACAGTCCGCTGCTCTACCGACTGAGCTATCGGGGAATGTGCTGCTGTTTGAGGCGCGCTTCTTTAGGGGATGCGGTACTGCCTGTCAACATGCAGTTCCCGTCGGAAATCCGCCTGCGGTCGGTCCCCTGGAGCGCGCTCGCGGGCCTGGGGGATGCGCTGGTCCCGGCGCTCGCGGAGGTCCTCTCCGGGCAGAAGGCGGACGCGGTGCTGTCCCGATTCCTTCGCGCCCGGAAGGAACTCGACGCGGACGGGCGGCGAGCGGTCGCGGAGGCCATCTTCGGGGTCGGGCTCTGGCGACGGAGGTTGGCTTGGCACGTGGGCGAGTCGCAGCCGGAGCCCAGGCTCGCCCGACTCCTGCTCTTCTGCCTCCTCCGCGACCTCGCGGGGCTGACGGAAGGGGAGGCCGCGGCGCTGGCCGGACTGGAGGAAGGGGGCTTGCCTCAGGTCCGGGAGCCGCCGCCCGCGGCCGACCTCGCCCACCGCTTCTCGATGCCCGACTGGCTCGTCCGAACCCTCCTGGATGCGCTCGGCGGGCCTTCCCACATGGACGAGGCCATCGCGCTCGGCGATGCGCTGAACCTCCCGGGGCCGGTGACGTTGAGGACCAACACGCTGCGCATCACCCGAGACGAGCTGAAGGCCCGGCTCGAGGCGCGGGGGCTCTCGGTGCAGGTGGGCTCCCACGCCCAGGACGCGCTCCACCTGGTGACACCGCGCCCGAACATCCTCGGGCTCCCGGAGCATCAGGAGGGGCTGTTCGAGACGCAGGACGAGGGGAGCCAGCTTCTCGGCGCTTTG
>CAZCWA010000056.1:0-1837 GCA_964502265.1 uncultured Myxococcaceae bacterium
CGACGAGGCCCGGCTCCAGGTTCCAGTTCCGCCGTCCGGTCAGCCACCGCGCCCCACGCTGCTCCACATCCGGGCCCTGCAGGAACCACGCGTGGCCGCCCTCCACGCCGAATGCGAGCCCCCGCCGGTCGTCCCCGAGCAGGCGCAGCCGCATCGTCGCCCGCACCTCGTTCATCACGCCGTAGAAGCTGTCCAGCCCGAGCCCGACGTCCACGCCCTCCACCACGCCATACGCGGCCCGCGCGCCGACGAGCGGGAAGCCCAGGTACACGCCCACCGCGCCCTTCCCCGCCCCCAACGGCTGCGCGCCATAGAGGCTCACCCTGTTGGAAGGGGTTTCAACGCGTGGCTGCGGCACCGTCTGCGACGGACGGCTGGGCACCTCGGGCGCAGGGAGCGGCGGGGTGGAAGGCTCCACAGGCGCCGGCGTGGGCGGGGGCGTGGGCGCAACCTTCTCCTCGGTGGGCACGGCGTCCCACGGGATGAACCCGTCCTCCTCCTCCTGCGCCATCACCGGCGAGGGCAGGCCCCACAGCAGCGCCAGCGCGATCCAGAGCACCGCCCGTGACCTGCCGATGCCGCTGCCCATGCCGACGTCCATACGACAGCGAGCCTACAGCGTGCGCAGGTACTCGACGAGGTCGTCCACCTGCTGCTCGGAGAGCTGTGAGGTCTTGCCGTGCCTATCGTCCGGGTTGTTGACGATGCGGTCGCGCAGGGTCTGGGCGCTGCCGTCGTGCAGGTAGGGCGCGGTCCTCGACACGCCGAGCAGCGACGGCGTGTTCAGCTCGGTCAGCTTGCCCAGCTCCGGGTGCACGTCCTCTTCCCGCAGGGTGCCCACGTCGTGGTTCTTGTTGTCGGTCCGCGCCTGGCCCAGGTGGCACTCGCTGCAGCCGGCCTGCTGGAAGACCTGCGCACCGCGGATCTGCGCCTCGGAGGGCTGCGAGAGCGCGTGCGGGTTCTCCGGCGGCGGCGCGTGGTTCATGTACGCCTCGAGCTTGGTCAGCTCCAGCGGGCCGATGCCGCGGCCGCCCATCCGGAGCACCGCGGTGTGGTCCATGAAGTCCTTCATGGTGTCGAACTCGCCCGTCCAGTGGAACGGCGCGGTCTCGCTCAGGTGACGGCCCACCAGCGCCGGCGTCTGCCGCTGGCCGTCGGGGAAGCCCCACACGTGTCCGTCCTCGCGGCCGCCCTCGCTGTGGCAGGTGTTGCAGGAGACGGCGGTGGTCAGCGGGTTGTTGATCCGCTCGTCGAGCGCGTCGAAGAACATCATCCGGCCCTGCGCCACGAGGGGCTCCAGCACGTCCTCCGCCACGCGGATCGTCTCGCCCCGCACCACCTTGCCCCTGTGCTGCTCGATCACGGTGATGGTGTGGTCGAACTGGTTGTAGACGTACGCCTTGTGCCCGTCGCGCCGCAGCGCGATGCCGTCCGCCCCGCGTCCCACCGGCACCAGATCCCGGATGGTGGTCCGCGCGGTGGCGAAGAGGTCGTCTCCGCTGCGGCGCCGGGTGGGCAGCACCGCCACGTTCTGCGACTCGCGGTTGAGCACGAACATCCACGAGCCGGTCGAGTCGAGCACCAGTGCCACCGGCCCCTGAACGGGCTCGGTTCCGAAGGTGCTGCCCGAGGAGGTGGAGGGGCCCACCAGCGTCGTCGGCGGGAACGACTTGTCCTGGGTGGCGGCGCTGCCGAAGCAATCCGAGAGATCGTCCGTCTGCGGCTCGGCCTCGTCCGGGTCGTAGGTCACGATGCCGGCGGTGGCCACCGAGCCCATGTTGCACGGGCCGCCCGAGCCGTAATACCCGCCGAAGCTGTTGGGCTGGACGGTGATCGG
>CAZCWA010000056.1:1937-16183 GCA_964502265.1 uncultured Myxococcaceae bacterium
GTGAGGGTGCCGTAGCTCGAGGACTCGAGCGAGGTGCCGTTGACCACGTAGAGCGTCCCGTTGTCCGGCGAGACGACCAGCGCAGAAGGCTCCACGCCCACCGGGATGCGGGCGGCCTCCTGCCACTCGCCGCGCCGGATGACCGAGACGCTGCGTCCGCCGCGGTTGGCGACGTAGATCGTCTCGTCCCCGCCCACGGTGACGAACGCCGGCGAAGCACCGACCTTCACCTCCGCCACCTTCTCGTGCGTCTCGGCGTCCACCACCGCGACGAACGCGTTGTCGGTGTCCACCGCGTAGATCAGTGCGTCGTCCAGAGAGAGGGCGATGGACCCCTGCGAGGACTGCCACACCGCCTTCGACGACTGCTGCTGACAGCCCATCAGCATGGCCGCAGCGGCCAGCGCGACGAACCCGACTGCACGCGTGAAGCTCTTCATCCGGTGCCTCCCACTCGGACTTCGGACGACCTGTAGGGCGCGAAGTCTGACCCACCGGGCACTGTGGGCGAAGGGGCTCCCGGGTGCAAATCGAACCCGCGTTCTGCAGTGGGCGTCAGCGCTTCGGCGGCAGCACGGAGGTGACGCGCTCGATGAAGTCACGGTACGCCTTCATGTAGTCGCGGAGGAACTTCTCGGTGCTCTCGTCGTGGACCTCCCCGTTCTCGCCGAACACCTCCGGCTTGAAGGTGATGTACGCCTCGATCTCGTTGAAGAGCGGCGAGTTGCAGAAGGCGAGCACCGAGCGCAGGCCCTGCTGACCCACGGCGGTCCCGATGCTGCCGGGCGAGGCGCCGATGATCCCGGACGGCTTGTGGGTGAAGGAGTTCTGGCCGTACGGGCGGCTCGCCCAGTCGATCGCGTTCTTCAGCGGGCCGGGGATGTTGCGGTTGTACTCGGGGCTGATGAAGAAGACCGCGTCCACCTTCGCGATCGCGTCCTTCAGCGCGCGGCCCTCCGGCGGATAGTTCGAGTCGAAGTCGTAGTTGTAGAGCGGGAGGTTCCCGATGGGGATCTCGGTGAACTCGAGGTCCTTCGGCGCCAGGCGGAGCAGCGCCTTCGAGAGCGTCCGGTTGATCGACTTCTTCGAGAGACTGCCGACGAAATACCCGACCTTGAACGATGCCATGGGTGACGCCTCCTCCGGGCGCGTGCGCGTCCGCTTTTGCTTTGCCGATCAAGCTGCGCACGGCCGCACGCTCCGGGACGCCGCCCCATCGTCTCGAGCGGATGACGGGCAGTGCACTCGGACCGGCACCGGGCGGCCGGGTTGACGCGGATGACGTGCAGCCCTTGCCGCGCGCGCCCGCATCACGAGCTTGTACGAGAGGAGGAATTCACCATGCGCTTTCGAACGAGCATCCAGCTCCCGGACGACAACCGGCGCGAGCTGATCGAGCTGCTGAACGGCGTGCTCAGCCAGTCGATCGATCTGTACACCCAGGCCAAGCAGGCACACTGGAACGTGAAGGGCCGCCGCTTCATCTCGGCGCACGAGCTCTTCGAGGACGTCGCCAAGCACCTCAGCGAGCACTCGGACGACATCGCGGAACGGGTGGCTGCGCTGGGCGGCTTCGTCCGGGGGACCGCGCGGCAGGTCGCCGAGCACAGCGATCTCCCCGAGTTCAACCCGGACTCGCTGAGCGCGCACGACTGTCTGGAGGCCCTGGTGGAGCACCTGGCCGCGCACTCGCGCACGCTCCGGGAGTGCATCGAGCGCAGCGCCGACGAGCTGAAGGATCCGATCACCGAGGACCTGCTGGTCGAGGTGCTGCGCGAGGTCGAGTTCGACCTGTGGCTGCTCGAGACGCACCTCGAAGACCCCAGCCGCACCCACCGCACCGCCGCGCCCACCGGGGAAGAGGCCGCAGCGCCCCTCTCGTCCTGATCCGTCGCCGGTGAGGGTCCGGGACTGGATGACGCGGCCGGCGGCCGGGTTGCGGCGCTGACACGCGGTGCGCACTCCTCGGGCGATGAATCGGATGGAGCGCTTCGTACCGGCCACGCGCTGGCTGCGGCGGTACGAGCCCAGGTTCATCCCGAGGGATCTCGGCGCGGGGCTCGCGGTGGGCGCGATGCTGATCCCCCAGGGTCTCGCCTTCGCGCAGATCATCGACGTGCCGCCGGTCGCCGGGCTCTGGACCGGCATCGCGGCGATGATCGGCTACGCGCTCTTCGGCCCCTCCCGGCACCTCATCCTCGGTCCCGAGGCCGGCACCTCGATGATGGTCGCCGCCATCCTCACCGGCGCGGGCGTCGCCTCCCCGGACGAGCGGCTCGGCGGCGCGGCGCTGCTGGCGATGCTGGTGGGCGTGGTGCTGCTTCTGGCCGGGTTCTTCCGGCTCGGGGCGATCGCGGACTTCCTCTCGCGGCCCATCCTCGTGGGCTACATCAATGGGATCGCGCTCTCGCTGCTCGCCTCCCAGTTGCCGGGCGCGCTCGGCCTCGAGAGCAACGAGAGCGACTTCTTCCCCCAGGCGAGGGAGATCGCCTCGAGGTTCGGGGAGGGCGAGGCCCACCTGCCCACCGTGTGGCTCTCCGCCGCGGCGCTGGCCTTCCTGCTCGTCTTCCGCCGGATGATGCCGAAGGTGCCGGGGGCGGTGGTGGTGGTGACCTGCGGCATCCTCCTCTCCGCGCTGCTCGACCTCGAGGCGCGCGGGATCCGGGTGCTCGGCCACATCGATCAGGGGCTGCCGGAGCTGGGCCTGCCGTCCCTCCCTTCAGGATCGGTCCTCCGGCTCGTCCCCGGGGCGATGAGCATCGCGCTGCTCATCTACGCCAGCTCCGTCCTCTCCAGCCGCATCTTCGCCGACAAGAACCGCTACGAGTTCCGCGCCAACGACGAGCTCTTCGGGATCGCGGCCGCGAACTTCGCCGCCGGGCTGGTCAACGGCGTGCCCTCTGCCGGCAGCGACGCGCGGACCGCCATCAACGACGCCGCGGGCGCGAAGAGCCAGGCCGCCGGTTTCATTGCCGCCATCGTCGTCACGGCGATCATCTTCCTCCTCGCGCCGGTGATGCGGCTTCTGCCCAACGCGCTGCTGGCCACGGTGGTGATCGCCTCGGCGCTCTCGCTCTTCGAGTTCCGGGGGCTGGTGCGCATCTTCCGGATCCGCGCGGTGGAGGGCTTCCTCGCGCTGGCCACGCTGGTGGGCGTGCTGGTGTTCGGGATCCTGCCGGGCGTGCTGGTGGCGGTGGCGCTCGCGGTCGGCGATCTGGTCCGGCGGGCGGCGAAACCGCACGACGCGGTGCTTGGAAGGCTCAAGGGCCGGCCGGGCTACCACGACATCGAGCGGAGGCCGGACAGCGAGACCCTGCCCGGGCTCATCATCTATCGCATCGACGCGCCGCTCTTCTTCGCCAACGCGCGCTTCCTCCGCGAGCAGGTCCACACGCTCCTCGCCAACGCCGAGACGCCGGTGCGGATGGTGGTCCTCGACTGCGGCGCCATGTTCGATCTGGACGTCACCGCGGCGCAGACGCTGGAGGAGCTGGACCGGGAGCTTCACCAGCGCGGCATCACCCTCGCGCTGGCGGAGCCGCACGCGCCGATGCGCCAGTTGCTGAGGCGGACCGGCCTGATGGACAAGATCGAGAAGGAGGACGTCTTCTCCACCGTGGGCGAGGCGATCCGCGCCTACGTGGAGCGGACGCGGATCGAGGCCGGCGAGGAGATCGACTGGCAGCGCGTGGACGACACCCCGCGCCCGAGCGGCGGGCCGGCGCGGGGGAGCGATCCCGCCTAGCGGATCCGCACCGCGTCGGCGATCACCACGCCGCTGGCGCTCGTCCAACGCGAGATGCGGATCCGGTTCCAGCCGCTGCTGAAGGTGTAGCTGCCCACCGTGTTCCACTTCCCGCCGTTGACCTGCTGGTTCACGTAGGCGGTGCCCAGGGAGGTGCCCTGCGCGTTGACGGAGATGACGGGCACGGAGGCGGAGCGGTTGGAGCCGTGCGTCCACCACACGTCGACCGTCCTCTTGCCGGCGGAGGGCAGGTAGAACCAGAAGTCGGCCGCGTCCGACACCGGGGCGGCGCTCGCGTAGTAGTAGCCGGTGCCGTAGTAGTTCGGCGCAGAGGTCGCGGCGGTCCAGTTGGCCGAGACCTCGCTGCGCGCCAGGTTCGCGTCGTTCCGCGCGTTGTTGCTGTCGACGATGATCGTGGCCGCCGGAGGCAGCGGCGCGCTCCAGATGGGGCTGCTCTTGAAGTTCGAGTACAGCAGCGCCACCAGCGAGGAGCCGCCCCACTGGCTGGTCCCGCACTGCGACGCGTAGGCGCCCACCCACGGCGTGTACGTGTAGAGCGCGGCGGTGGCGTTGTTCGCCGGGGTCACCCAGCAGTTGTCCGAAGTCCTCTTCGCCACGCCCTTCTTCCAGCCGCTGATCGTCGTCCGCCCCGCCTCGAGGTCGCTGAGGTAGCCGCGGAACTTCTGCGCCGAGCACTCGATCTGGTTGCCGAAGCCCGCCCACGAGCTGCTGCAGCCGCCCGAGTCCGGACACGCACAGCCGGTGGCGCTGGCGAGGTTGCGCGAGGTGCCGCTGCGCACGAGGCCGGACTCGGTCTCGATCCGCGCGAGCATGTAGACCGGGTTGATGGAGTAGGCGCGGCTGCGCTCGACGATGAGCTGCGCGGCGGTCTTGCGCCAGGTCGGGTCGGTGTAGCCCGCGAGGTAGCTGTTGTGGGACTGCAGGAAGCTCTGCACCTGGGCGACCGTGACGTGGGCGAAGCCGGCCATGTCCTCGTCCGTCATCAGGTTGTGCATGTTCAGCGAGCCCAGCGCCGCGTCCATCTGGCGCAGCTCGTCGCTGCGCGGATCCTCCGGGAAGCCGGTGGGATCGTGCTCGATGTCCATCTCGGTGCCGCACCCCGCGGCGAGGACCACCAGCAACGATGCACTCAACGACAGCTTCCAGGATCCCATCGGCCCCTCCTGTCGCGGCCGGGGGAAGGTGGCCGCGTACGGGTTCGGCGGACCTCTGAGCACCGGGTGTGCCAGAGGGTGGCCGCGCTCAGGGAAGAGCGTCCTTTGTGGAAACGGACCTGACAGATCGAGCGTCCTGTTATCGGACGGCGGATGAAGCCCCTCAGGCCACCCCGTGCCGACATCCGTCGTTGATTCGTCCTGCCTCCGGACGGACCGCACGGACGACTGGAGCGGATTGATACAATCCTGACGTTACAGGGCTGCGCCGGAGGGGTGAGGCACCCCATCATGAGGGGATGCTGACCGAAGTTCGCGCAGGCGAGTGGACGTTCCGCGGCGTGTCGGTGGGGAGCGTGTACACCTCGATCCTCGTCCCCGAGCTGGGGCTCCTGCTCGATGCGGGGATCGCGCTCCGTTCGCTCGCGCGCTTCGACCACGTGTTCCTCAGCCACGGGCACATCGACCACGTGGGGGCGCTGATGCCGGCGCTCTCGATGCGCAGCTTCGTGCGCAGGACGCCGGTCCGGATCTACGCGCCGAAGGAGCTGGTGCCCTCGCTGCAGGCGAGCATGGAGGCTGCGTGCGCGGTGCATCCGTGCGACCACGCGTGGACGCTGGAGGGCCTGTGCCCGGGCGACGAGCGGGACCTGTTCGGGGACTGGTTCGTGCGGGCCTTCCGCACCCACCACAACATCCCCTCGCTGGGCTACCTCTTCGGGCGCCGCGTCCAGAAGCTGCGGGAGGCGTTCGCCGGGCTCGGCGAGGAGGAGATCGTCCGCCGCCGCCGCGAGGGCGACGACTCGATGCTGGAGGTGGTGGGCCGCCGCGAGATCGCCTGGGCGGGGGACTCGTTGGCCACCGTGCTGGAGACGGCGCCCGAGGTGCTCGACGCGAAGGTGCTCCTGCTCGAGTGCTCCTTCGTGGGCGGTGAACGCACGTTGGAGGACGCGCGGGCGCGAACCCACGTCCACCTCGACGAGCTCATCGAACGCGCGGACCGCTTCGACAACGAGGCGGTGATCCTCATGCACTTCAGCCAGGTGCACGAGCCCGCCGAGGTCCACCGGGTCATCCGCGAACGCCTGCCGCCGGAGCTCTTGCGGCGGGTGAAGATCTTCGCGCCCGGGGGCGGTCCCTGGTTCGGCTGATCAATACGGCGAGATGGCAGCGGCCATCAGGTCGCTGGTGCCACCCGGCCGCTCGAGAGCGATCTCCGCCCAGCGCGCGCGGGCCTTCTTCGGCCGGACGCGGGAGAACATGGCGCCCACCGCACCCGCGGCGCGCTGAAGGCCCGATGGCTCGGCGATGAGCGCGTTGGCGAGCATCTGCGCCTCGAGGTTCAGCTTCGTGCGCATCAGCGCCAGCTCCTCCTCGCTGCGTCCCGAGATGTACCCGACCGCGTTCCACCACACGCGCTCGCGGTAGTTCTTGAGCCCGTACTTCGTCACCAGGTCGTCCAGCGGGACCAGGGCACGGCCCACCGCGTCCAGCTCGCCGCCGTAGTCGCGCCAGAGCGTCTGCTGGACCTGCGGGAGGCTGGCCACGAAGAGGTTGTTCACCTGATCGTGGTCGAACTTCCGGCGGGGCAGCTCGTTGTGGTCCTTGTGGTCGCCGTGCTCGACGAGGTTCAGGTAGATGCCCCAGGCCATGTCGAAGTTGACGTGCGCGTTGAGGCCGAGCAGCAGGTCCTGCGCCACCGGGAGCTCCTTCGCCTTCGCGCGCGCGTGCGCCGTCTTCCAGGCGGGGACCTGGAGCTGGATCCGCGGGTCGAGCGACTCGAAGTAGAGCGCGGTGAGCTTGCCCATCAGCGTCGACACCCACTGCGGGTCGAAGAAGAGCCGGCGCGGCCGCCCGTTCACGGCCGCGTGGACGTTGAGGGTGACGAGGTAGTGCGCGCGCAGGAAGACCGCCCGGTGGTCGCCCTCCTGGTGGTACCACTCGAGCAGCGCCGCCATGCCGGCGAGCGCCTCATCGATGTTGCCGGGACGCCGGGCGGCGAGCTCTTCGAAGGACATGCGCGCGTCCTAGCACCTTCGCTGGTGGAGGCGCCTCCGGGGTGCGACGATCGGCCGGCGATGATGCGCGCAAGAACCAAAGATACGATCTCGTTCCGGCGCGCGTTCTCGCTGCTCATCCTGCTCGTGGTGCTGCCGTCGGCGGGGCTCTCCGGCTTCGGCGTGGTCGCGATCATCAACGAGCGGGCGGCGGTGGAGAAGCGGCTCGAGGTCGCGTGGACCGGCCGGATGAACCTGCTCACCCAGCGGCTCGCCGAGGCGCTGGAGAACGCGCCGCTCTCGGAGGCGGACGTGGGGCTGGTCGTCTTCGGCCCTCGCGGCGAGGTCCTCTCCGACGCGGGGTTCACCGTCCGCGCCGCCCCGCCGGATGAAGGAGCGGAGCAGGAAGCGGCCGTGTGGGTGGCGGAGGATCCGAAGCTCGAGGCGGGGCTGCCCTTGATCGAAGCGGAGCTGCGCGAGGTGGGCCGCGAGCCGGCGGTCTTCTCGGCCACGACGCCGCACGGAACCTGGCTGCTGCTCGCGCGGCGGGATCCGGACGGCAGGACGGTGAGGGGCGCGCGGTTGTCCGGTGAGGGGCTGGGGCGGCTGGTGGAGCGGCTGGCGGTCGACATCGTGCCCGCGAGCGAGCCGGTGCGCTTCGAGCTGCGCGCGGTGAAGCGCGAGGGTCCCGAAGGCCTGGTGGGCAAGCTCCTCACCGAGGTGGTGCAGGCGCGTCCCGCGGGGCTGAATCCGGGAGACCTGGCGGACTACGTCTTGCCGGCGCCGCTGCAGGACTTCCGGATGGTGGCGGTGCCGCTCGGCGAGGATCCGGTGGCGCGCGCTTCGACCCGGAACCGGGTGCTCTACATCGTGCTGCTGGTGATGTTCTACGCGACGCTCGCGGTCGGGGTCGTCTTCACCGCCCAGGCGCTCTACCGGGAGGCGAAGCTGTCGCGGCTGAAGACGGACTTCGTCTCCCTGGTCAGCCACGAGCTGCGCACGCCGCTCACCTCGATCCGCATGTTCATCGAGATGCTGTCGCTCGGGCGGGTGAAGGATCCGGCGCAGACCCAGGAGGTGCTGGGGATGCTGGCGCAGGAGACCGAGCGCCTCTCCTCGATGATCGAGCGCGTGCTCGACTGGGGCCGCATCGAGAGCGGCCGCAAGACCTACGCGCCGGACGTGGTGGGCGTCGACGAGCTGGTGGACGTGGCGACCACCGCCTTCCGCACGCAGCTTCTCGGGGCGCAGGTGGACCTGCATGTGGACGTGCCCGCCGGGCTGCCCCGCGTGCGGGCGGACAGGGAGTCGATCGCCGGTGCGCTGCTCAACCTGCTGCAGAACGCCTTCAAGTACACCGGCGCGGACAAGCGGATCACCGTGCGCGCCTGGCCCGAGAAGAAGGGCGTGGTGCTCGAGGTCGGAGACAACGGGATGGGGATCAGCGCCCGCGACCGGAAGAAGATCTTCGACCGCTTCTACCGGGTGGACAACCTGTTGACGCGGCGCACCGAAGGCAGCGGCCTGGGCCTGGCGATCGCCAAGCGGATCGTGGACGCGCACGGGGGGAAGATCACGGTAAAGAGCGAGCCGGGCCAGGGCAGCCAGTTCCGCATCCAGCTGCCTCAGGCGAAGGGAGAGTGAGCCAGTGAGCGTGCCGGAGGGCAACGCGCCCCCGAGAATCCTGGTGGTGGAGGACGACCTCGCCATCCTCATCGGCCTGTCGATGAACCTGCGCTTCGAGGGCTTCGAGGTCCTCCAGGCCCAGGACGGCAAGACCGGTCTGCAGAAGGCGGTGGACGAGCGGCCGGACCTCATCGTGCTCGACGTGATGCTGCCGGAGCTGAACGGCTACGACGTGGTGCGCGAGCTGCGCCGCCGCGGCAGCGACGTGCCGGTGGTCATCGTCTCGGCCAAGGGCGCGGAGCGGGACAAGATCACCGGGCTGGACCTCGGCGCGGACGACTACGTGGTGAAGCCGTTCGGGCTGCAGGAGCTGCTCTCGCGCATCAAGGCGGTGCTGCGCCGGCGCTACCGCGGCAGCGAGCTGGTCTCCTTCGGCGGCGTGATGGTGGACCTCACCGCGCGCTCGGTGAGCCGCGAGGGCGCTCAGGTGGACCTCACCGCGCAGGAGTACAAGCTCCTCCTCCACTTCGTCACCCACCCCGGCCGCACCTTCAGCCGCGACGAGCTGCTCCAGGGCGCGTGGGGCTTCGACTACGAGGGCACCGCGCGCACCGTGGACAACTTCGTCCGCCAGCTCCGCCTCAAGCTGGAGCTCGATCCGGACGCGCCCCGGCACTTCGTCACCGCGCGGGGCCTCGGCTACCGCTTCGAGAAGTAGACCGGAACGATGACCTCCCGCTTCGTGGCGTACACCGACGGCTCCTCGATCAAGAACCCCGGCGGGCCCGGAGGCGCAGGCTTCATCGTCTTCGACCGCGCGCGCTCGGCCCTCCGCTTCGGCGGACAGCGCTACACCGAGGACGGTGCGTGGGCGGTGACCAACAACCGCATGGAGCTGCGCGCCGTGCTCCACGCGCTCGAGGGACTGCCGGAGGGCAGCACCGTCGAGGTGGTGAGCGACTCCCGCTACGTCATCGACGCGCTGACCAAATGGATCCACGGCTGGCGCCGCAAGGGCTGGAAGACCGCCGAGGGCTCTCCGGTGCTCAACCGCGACCTCATCGAGGCGCTCGACGCGCGCATCCGTTCGTTGCAGGTGGGCTTCCGCTGGGTGCGCGGCCACGCCGGCAATCCGCTGAACGAGCTGGTGGATGGGCTGGCACAGAGCGCGGCGCGCGGCACGCCGGGGCCGACGAAGGAGCAGATCGTCGCGCAGCTCCACACCGTCGTCGCACCGCCGCCGCGTGCGTCCGGGATGTAGTCAGGGGGCCTGAGCGCTCGACAGGGGCGCGGGCTCTGCCCGGGACATCCTGCGCACCAGCGCGTGCAGGTCTGAGGCGAGGAACGGCTTCTCGATCACCCGGTCCCGCATCTTCAGTGCGAACTCCCGCGCGGGGGTGGTGAACGTCCCGCCGGTGACGAAGCCCGTGCGTGCCGCGAGCGCGGGATGGAGCCGGCAGAGCGCGTCGTAGAAGTCCATCCCGTTCATGGACGGCATCATCAGATCGCAGATCACCGCGTCGTAGCGCTCGCCGCGGGCGATGCGGTCCAGGGCTTCCCGGGCATCGGTGACGAACTGCAACGACACCTCCGGCTCCAGCGCCCGCTCCAGCGCGCGCCCGAGGTTCCGCTCGTCATCCACGAGGAGGACGCGCAGCGGGTCGTCCGAGACTGCATCCGGACCTGCCTCGGCACCTGCAGGCTGCGCGCGCTCCGTCCCGCCTGAAGCGGACACGGCGGTCAGGCGCGGGAGGAGGACGCGGAAGGTCGTGCCCTCGCCCGGCCTGCTCTCCAGCTCCATCCGCCCACCGAGCGCCGCGACGATGCCGTGGCAGATGGACAGCCCCAGTCCGGTGCCGCCGTCTGCCGCGCGGGTGGTGAAGAAAGGCTGGAACACGTGGGGCTGCAGCGCCTCGGGGATGCCCCGGCCGTTGTCGGAGATCTCCACCCACACGTGGCCCGCGCTGCCCTCGCGCACGACGAGCGAGATGCGGTTCTCCTCGTACGGCCTGTCCGGCAGCGCCTCGAGCGCGTTCCCGAGCAGGTTGAGGAACACCTGCCCGAGCCGCGCCTCGTTGGCGTGCACCTTCAGCCCGGGGCACAGCTCCACCGTCAACTGGGCCTGGTGGCGGATGCGGTTCGAGACCATGCGCAAAGCGGCGCGCATCGCCTCCGCCACGTCGACCGCGGTGATGCCGTCGTCCCCCGGCCTCGAGAACGCCTTCAGGTCACCGGCGATCTGCCGCACGCGGCGCACGCCGTCGCGCGCCTCGTCCACCACGTCCGCCAGCGCCTGGAGGTCCGCCGCTTCGAGGGGCGCGCCGGGGCGCAGGCTGACCGCGAGGTGTTCGAGGTGGGCGGTCACCCACGACAGCGGGTTGTTGATCTCGTGAGCCACCGCCGCCGCGAGCGCGCCCACGGACGCCATCCTGTCCGCCTGGCGGAGCTGGCTCTCCAGCCGCACGCGCTCGCTGACGTCGCGGATCATCGCCACCATCACGCTCTTGCCGTCGAGCACGTAGGAGCCGGCGTGGATCTCCACCGGGAACACCGCGCCCGAACGCGAGCGGTGAAGGCGCAGGTGCCGGCAGACCGGCTCGCCGGTGCGGACGCGGGAGATGGCGGCGTCGGTGAGCGCGGCCTCCGCCGAGACATCGCGCGGGCCCATGTGGCCCACCGCCTCGTCGCGCGCGTAGCCATAGAGGCGCTCCCACGCGCCGTTCACGTCGAGGAAACGCCCGGTCTCCACGTCGATGATGGAGATCGGGTCCTGCCCGGACCGGAAAATGAGCTCCCCGTACTTCACGCAGGGTGGAACTCTACCTCTACACGGGCCGGATGGGATCGACGCGCGGCGGCCAAAAACTCACCACCGGGGCTCGAGCATCTGGCCGCGGTACCACGCCGCCGCGCCGATGAGCTTGAGCTCCACCCGCGAGCCGCGCACCGCCACGCCGACCTCCTGCCCCCGCGACTGGACCAGCATGTCGCCCCACTGGCTCTGGCCCTTCTTGCGCACGCGGCCGCGGATCTCGAGCGATTGACCGCGCGCCTGCAGCCGATCCAGCTCCACCATGTCCTGGCCCACGCGGAAGGTGGACGTCGCGCGCAGTGCCTGCAACGTGAGGAGCGACCGCGCCCACGGTGGCATCAGGTCGGACTCGGAGGCGAAGAACGCGACCAGGGGGCGGCCGTCGCGCATGGTCGTCTCGAGGTCGCCCTGCACCAGCACCGGCTCACCGGGACGCAGCGTGCCGCCGGTGACGTCGAAGCGGCCGAACCAGTTCGCGTTGGCGGACGAGCCTTCGCGCACCGCCATGTTGTCCAGCACCACCGACGCGCTCTGGATGTCGGCTGCGCCGGTGAGCATGTTCACGTTGGTCAGCTTCGCTTCGCAGCTCCAGTCGCCGCGCACCTGGATGCGGTCGTAGGTGAGCGCGGCCTTCTGACCGGAGATCTTCAGCTCCGCCGCCGCCGCCCCCCGGAGCGGGAACGCCACGAGCCCGGTGAAGGTGCCGGCGCCCTCCTCCATCCGCAGGGGCAGATCGTCCGGGAGGTAGGCGTTCACCACGCGCAGGTCCGGCACCTGGCCGTCGACCACCCGCACCTGCGTGAGGGGTTCGAAGACGGGCCGGGCGAGGTCGAACTTCGGCGCGTCCATGCGCAGGGTGGCCAGCCTCCCCGAGACCAGCGCCACCTCCGAGTCCTGCCGCGTGACCTTGTAGGGAGAGACCTTTCCTTCGAGCCGTAGCCTCGGCTCGCCGCCGCTGTCCGCCCACCGCGCCTCGAGCTGGAAAGGACCGATGAAGCGGTGCCCCATCGTGGACGCCTGCACCGCCTTCGTCTCCCAGCGCACCTCGCTCCCCGCCTGCACCACGCCGTCGCGAACGCTGAGCTTCGCCTGAAGCGGCCCCTGGCCACCGCCGAGCGCCGCCGGCATCGGCACGGTCGGGAAGTGGCGGATGAAGTCCACCTCGTCGAGCTGCGCCGAGAGCTCCGACCGCGCGGAGACGTAGCGGAAGAAGCCGTAGCCGTTCGCCTCCTGGAGATCGAACGGCCGTGCACTCGCCTCGAGCTTCCCGCGCACCGCCTTCGCCGCGCGCCACTTCGCCACGTGGAGCTCGCCCTCCGCCAGGTCCACCGCCAGAGGTCCCGCCGAGAAGCGGCCGCCGGCTTCGTAGTGAAACCCGCCCTTCAACTGCGCGCGGCCCCGGAAGCGATAGGCCTCGAGCCAGACCTCGCGCAGGTCCTCGATGCGCGCGTCCTCCACCTTGATCGACCACGGGTTCTGCGCCGCGCGCACGAGGAGCGGATGCGCAGGGCCGGGCGTGACGAGCGGAGGGTGCGGAAGCCCCTCGATGACCGGCAGGTGGCGCAAGGTCTGTGCGGTGACCTCCGATGCCTCGTAGCGCGGACGCAGCCGGACGCGCGCGCCCTGCCCGGTCGCCCTGGGGATGAGGAGCTCACGGCGCTCGGCGGCGGAGAGATCGATGACCGTGTTCAGTTCGTCGAAGGTCGCCTCCCACTGCAGCGTGCGCTCCTCCCCCAGCAACCGCACGCGCTCGAGCGCCAGGGTCGCGGGGAAGCGCCGCAGCGACTGTTGCAGCGTGTCGGCGAAGCGGTCGGCGCGCGCGAGGTCCACGTTCGGCGCGTCGATGAGGAGCGACATCCGCTCGCCGGAAACCAGCGGCGCCGTGTCCGGACGGCCCATCTGGAACTGGCCGAAGGCCATCGCGCAGCGGGTGCGCGCCTCGCCCCCTTCTTCGACGACCTCGGCCCGCAGCGAGAAGCCGCCGGTGAAGGCGAAGCCGCCGGTCTCCAGCACCGCCTCCTCCACGTCCCAGGACAAGGTCGCGCCCGGCTGCACCACGCCGCCCTTCATCGACACCTTCGTGTGGATGGGCCCCGCGCCGCGCGAGAGCACCACCGGCACGGGCAGCCCGGGCAGCTCGGGGAGGAACGGCAGGCCCACCACCTCCGCGCGCAGCTCCGTCTCGCCCCGCAGCCCCGAGAGCAGCGCCGGACCGCGCACCCCGGACAGCGCGGTCGCGTCCATCGCCGAGCGGCCTGCGCCTTCGAGGCGCTGCAGCACCGGCGCTCCGTTCACGCGCACCTCGCCGCGGCGCACGCGGACGCCCGTCTCGCCGAGGGTGAGCACGCGGTCCGAGGTCAAAGTGAGGCTCCCCTCCGCGTCCACCTCGCCGCTGAAGGCGTACCGCTCGACGTGCAGCGCGCGCAGCCCTTCGATGGCCACGTGCGGAAGCGAGATGGCCCACGTCCCGGCGGGCTGAAGACCGGGAGGGGGCACCGGGCCTTCACGCAGCAGCGCGGGCTCTGCGCCCTCCATCACCGGGAGCACCGCGAGGTATTCGGGCGTGGCGTCGAGGTAGTGGAGCCGCGGCCGAATGCGCGCGGTGGTGCCGGAGAGGACCAGCCGCTCGAGCGCGATGCGACGATCGATCAGGGCGCCCACGTCCGCCTTCAGGCTGGCGCGATCCGCGGTGAGCTCCCAGACGAAGCCATCCTCTTCCCCGCGCACCCTCAGCTCTTCGAAGTTGAGCCGACCGGGCCACAGGGTCCAGGCGAAGTCGTAGCGCACCGAGAGGCCGGAGAGTTCCTGCTCCACCAGGCGCGGCACGAACTGGCCGTTGAGGTACAGGTTCACGCCCAGCCCGCCCGCCACGAGCAGCAGCACGGCGCCGA
>CAZCWA010000057.1:0-16086 GCA_964502265.1 uncultured Myxococcaceae bacterium
GGGTTCTCCAACAGCGCCACCCTGCTGGACGTGAAGCCGGTGCTCGGGCAGCAGTACATGGAGGCCGCGGAGACGGTGGCCCAGTCGCTGGTGACGGACCTGGGCGCGATCCTCCCCTGCAACCCGTCCGGCGCGGAGCTGGCCTGCGCCACCGAGTTCATCCGCACCCTGGGCCCCAGGGCCTACCGCCGCAGCCTCACCGCGGAGGAGCAGGCGCAGTTCGTGGCCGGCTACCAGGCGGTGCGCGCCGAGTACGACTTCAAGACCGGCATCGAGTGGGTGATCTCCACCCTGCTGCAGTCGCCGCACTTCCTCTACCGGGTGGAGGCGGACGCGCCGGGCGAGAGCGGGGTCCGGGCGGTGCGGCCGGAGGAGCTGGCGCAGCGGCTCTCCTTCCTCATCTGGCACTCGGGCCCGGACGAGGCGCTGAAGGCCGCGGCGGCGGAGGGCCGCCTGCAGACGCCGGAGGACGTGGAGCGCGAGGCCCGGCGGATGCTGGAGGACCCGCGGGGGAGCCGGTTCCTCAACTTCTTCCTCGAGTGGCTCGACGTGGACAAGCTCGGCACCTACACGCGTGAGGCGGGGGTCTTCGGCGCGCTGCCGCAGGACCTCAAGGACCTCTTCCGGCAGGAGACGCAGGCCTTCGTGCGGCACGTGGTCTTCGAGCAGCGCCAGGGGCTCGATGAGCTGCTCACCGCCGACTACACCTTCGCCAACGACCGGCTCGCGCAGCACTACGGGCTCTCCCCTGTGAGCGGGAGCGCCTTCCAGAAGGTGTCGCTGCCGGCGGGCCGCCGCGGGGTGTGGATGCAGGGCGGGCCTTTGACCGCGCACGACAAGACCACGCGCACCAGCATCGTGAACCGCGGCGTCCGCGCCCGCACCGCTCTGCTGTGCCACAACATCCCGGCGCCTCCGGACAACGTGAGCCTGACGCTGGGGCCCGTCGATCAAAACGCGTCGCAGGCGGAGCGGCTGGCGGAGCACCGGGTGAACCCCACCTGCGCAAGCTGCCACGCCCTCATCGACCCGCTGGGCCAGACCTTCGAGCACGTGGACGCGGTGGGCAGGCTGCGCGCGGTGGACGAGGCCGGGCGGCCGGTGGACACCTCGGGGGCGATCACCTCCACCCGGGACGCGGACGGCGAGGTGCTGGACGGCGAGGACCTGATGCTCAAGCTCGCCCAGAGCCGGCAGGTGCGCGCCTGCTTCGTCACCCAGATGTTCCGGTACACCTTCGGGCGCGAGGAGAAGTCCTGGGACGCCTGTGCGCAGAAGCAGGCCATGGACCGGTTCGAGGCTTCCGGATGGGACGTCCGCGAGCTGGTGGTGGGCCTGGTCCGGTCGGACGCGTTCCTCTATCGCGAGGTGCAGCAGTGAGCGGCAAGAACTCCTTTTCGCGGCGCAACCTCCTCCGGGGCGCGGCGGGCCTGACGCTGGCGCTGCCCTGGCTGGAGTCTTTGGCGCAGTCCTCGGGCGGTGGCGGGAGCGGGACGGCCCCGCGCCGGATCGTCTTCTCCTTCACCGCCAACGGCGATCAGGTCAGCCGGCGGATGCGGGTGAAGAGCGAGACCGGCTTCGTCTTCGACGACATGCTCGAGCCGTTCGAGCCCTGGCGGCAGGACCTGCTGGTGCTCGACGGGGTGAACAAGAACCACCACCTGCTCCCCAGCGGCCAGCAGGCGGACGCGCACCAGCAGGGCGGTAGCGCGCTGGCGCCGTGGCCTTCGGGGCAGGGCTCGTTTCCCATCGGCGGGACCAACAGCACCATCGGCTACGTGCAGGGGCCCTCGGCGGACCGGGCGATCGGCGATCGGGTGCTGCAGGCGGCCCCGGGCGTGCCCTACCGCCACCTCGTCTACCGGGTGGGGGACAACTACAACAACATCTGGAACCAGCACGCGCATGCGGGGCCGGTGGGGACGCAGGCGCCCATCCCGCCGGAGACGCACCCGTTCAACGCGTACACCCGCATCTTCGGCAACCTCAACAACCCCGAGGCGGAGGCGCTGCGGCGCAGGCTCAAGCTGCGGCAGTCGTCCCTCGACCTGCTGGGGGAGGAGCTCCGGGCATTGCAGCCGAAGCTCGGGGCGGCGGACCGGATACGGCTCGAGCAGCACACGGAATCCCTGCGGGAGATCGAGCGGGGGCTCGGGTCCCTCGAGAACCAGGCGCCGCAGTGCCAGGCGATCGGGCTGCCCGCGCAGTTCGACCCGCACCACCAGGACAACTACCTGCAGGCAGGCCGGCTCTTCCACAAGATGATCGCCATGGCCTTTGCCTGCGACCTCACCCGGGTGGTGAACTTCAACTGGAGCGGGAACACCAACGACCGCGTCTACAAGACCATCGGGATGAACAGCGGCCACCACACCATCTCGCACGACTCGAGCGAGGCCGCGTTCGCCAACATCCGCGCCATCAAGCGGCACCTGTTCGACATCTCCTGCGGCCTGCACGCCGAGCTGAAGGCGATCCCGGAGGGCGCGGGGACGGTCTGGGACAACACCCTGGTGGTCCACTGGAGCGAGCTGTCCCAGGGGGACACCCACGCGCGCAACAACGACCTGGTGGTGCTGGCGAGCGGCTCCAACCACTTCCGGCGGGGCCGCTACCTGAACCTCGTGGGCCAGTCGCGCAGGTCCTTCAGCGACCTTCTGGTCTCCTGCTTCCACTACATGGGCTTCGGCGACGTGAACACCTTCGGCTTCGAGCCCATGTCCGGCGGCGGGCCGCTCCCCGGCCTGACGTAGTGGCCTCCTACCGGCCGCCCGCGTCGATTTGCAGGACAGGGCCCATCGCTTTGGGGACAATGTGGGCGCGATGAAAAAAGTCTCCCGGAACGAGAAGTGCCCGTGCGGCAGCGGCAAGAAGTTCAAGCACTGCCACGCCCAGAAGGAGTCCGCCTCCACCTCCTGGTCGAAGTTCGGCATCGGCGTGGTGGGGGTGATGCTGGCGGTGGGGCTGGGCCATGGGGCGTGGGCGATGTTCAAGGCCCCCAACGCCAACGACGGACGCGTCTGGTCCGCCGAGCACGGCCACTGGCACAACGCGGATGGCACCGAGGTGGGCACGGCGGGCATCCCCGCCGGCGGCTCCATGAACGTGGGCGGCCTCACCGGGGGCAACATGCCGGCGCCGCAGCCGCCGGGCCCGGTGCCGGACGGCAAGGTCTGGTCCGCCGAGCACGGCCACTGGCACGACGCGCCGTAGCGTACGGCCTCGAGGGCCCGCCACGGGCCCGCACACCCGCAAAGAAGAAGGGCGCGGGGTTCCGGAAGTCCGGAGCCGCCGCGCCCTCTTTTCGTTTCGGGTGTCGTGACCTGAAGCGGGGTTACGCCTCGGGGACGACCTCCACCTTGATCTTCGCGGTCACCTCGCGGTGGAGGCGGACCTCCACGTCCCACGTCCCCAGCGCCTTGATGGGCTCCGGGAGGTGGATGAGGCGGCGGTCGATCTTCTTGCCCTGCGCGGTGAGCGCCTCGGCGATGTCCAGCACCGTGACCGAGCCGTACAGCTTGTCCTGCTCGCCCACCTTGCGCGCGATCTTCACCTGCACGTTGGACAGGCTCTTCGCCTGGTCCTCGGCGCCGGCCTTCAGCTTGGCCTGGCGCGCCGTGATGACGCCCTTCTCGTGCTCGAGCTGCTTGATGTTCCGCTCGTTGGCGAGGACCGCCATCTTCCGGGGCAACAGGTAGTTGCGCCCGAAGCCGTCCTTCACGCTGACGACCTCGCCGGAGCGGCCGAGGTTCGCCACGTCTTCCCTGAGGATGACCTTCATTGGGTGTCTCTCCCTAGCCCATCTGCACGGTGAAGGGGATGAGGGCCACGTTGCGCGCGCGCTTGATGGCGCTCGCCACGCCGCGCTGGTGCTTCGCGCAGTTGCCCGAGATCCGCCGGGGGATGATCTTGCCGCGCTCGGTGACGAAGTACTTCAGGGTGTTCTGATCCTTGAAGTCCACCACGTCGATCTTGTCCGCGCAGAACCGGCAGACCTTCTTGCGGCCGAAGCCGCCGCCACGACCGCCGCGCTTGTCGTCGTCACCGCCGTCGCGGCCGCCGAAGCCACCGCCGCCGCCCCGACCGCCGCCGAAGCCGCCGCCGTCACGACCGCCGCCGCCGCCACCGTCACGGCTGCCGCCGAAGCTGCCCGTCCTGGTTTCCGTCGTTCCGTTGCTCATGAATTCTCCCGCCTGAAGGCCTAGGCCTCCTCGGCGACCTCCTCTTCGGCCGCAGGGGCCTCTTCTTCCTCACTGCGGAAGCCGGGCTCGCGCTCGGGCACCGGCCGCTCCTCGACGTCGCCCGCCATCTTCACGTCCTCGAGCGTCTCCCGGGTCTCGGGGTCCACGTCGTCCGCGATGCGGGAGGAGATGTAGCGGGTGACCTCGTCCAGGATCCGCAGGTTGCGCTCGATCTCCGCCACCAGCGCGGAGCCACCGAGGAAGTGCGCGTGGACGTAGATCGCCCGGTTCTGCTTCTGGATGGGGTACGCGAGCTTCTTCTTGCCCCAGATAGTGAAGCGGATCATCTTGCCGCCCTGGCGGTCGACGACCCCGCGCACGCGCTCCTTGATCCGGTCCACTGCATCGTCCGTCAGGTCCGGCTTGACGAGAAACACCGTCTCGTACTCGCGCAGGAGCCTCTTTGCCTGTGCTTCGGCCATCTGTTTTCTCTCCCCTCGGGTTGAGTAGCCCCCAGCCAATCCGGGAGCGGGGAAACGGTGGCGGGCCCGAAGGGACCTCATCGACCGGGGGTGGGGAACCGCGCGCCCACCAGACCTTCGCGCTTGCTGCGTGACACCCGCACCAACCGATGCGGGAGGGCGGGCCTTCTAGGCGGCACCGCCTCCAGAGTCAACTGATCCACGCCCGGCTGCTGGACGTGCGCTGCTCACTTCCTGTTGAACCGGTTCATGGCCGCCAACATGCCCTCGCCCACCCAACCCTCGGCCAGCTCCATCGAGCGGATGATCAGGTCCTCCAGGGACCGCTCCTCCTCGCCCGAGAAGGGGGCGAGCACGTAGCCGGAGACGCGCTCCTTCGCGTTGGGCCCCTGGGGCTTGTCCACCCCGAAGCGCAGCCGTCCGAAGGCGTCCCCGAAGGTGCCGATGATGCTCTTGAGGCCGTTGTGGCCGCCCGCGCCGCCGCCGCTCTTGAGCTGCAGCCGGCCGAAGGGGAGGTCCAGCTCGTCGTGGACCACCAGCACGTCCGCGGGCTCCACCTTGAAGAACCGCGCCGCCGCGCCGAGCGAGCGGCCGGACAGGTTCATGAAGGTCTGCGGCTTGAGCAGCAGGACCTTCTCGCCCGCCAGCATGCCCTGGCCGAAGTGACCCTCGAAGCGCGCGTGCGAGAGATCGATGCGCGCGCGGCTGGCGAGCGCGTCCACCACGCGGAAGCCGATGTTGTGACGGTGGCGCTCGTACTCCCGCCCCGGGTTGCCGAGCCCGCAGATGAGCTTCATGACCAGACGCCTCCCGATGCGCCCGAAACGGCGGAGGCCGGCGGCCGGGGATGCGCTCCCCGACGACCGGCCCCACCTGGACGACGTGCCGCGTGAGGGACTACTTCTTCGCGCCCTTGGCCGCCGCCGCCGCCGGGGCCGCACCCGAAGCCGGGGCCTTGCCCGCAGGCGCCTTGCCTGCCGCCGCCGGAGCCGCCGCCGCCGCCGGAGCCGCCGCCTCGGCCTCAGGCGCCGTGACCACCGCCATGGTGTAGTTCACGTTCGACTTCACCGTGACGCCCTCCGGCATCTTCACGTCCTTGATGTGGAGCGCCTGGTTGATCTTGAGCGAGGTGACGTCGATCTCCACCTTCTCCGGGATCGAGTTGGGGAGCGCCCACACCTCGATGTCACGGCGCTTCTGCTCGAGGATGCCGCCGTTGGCCACGCCCTCCGAGCGGCCCACCAGCACCGCCGGGACGTTCACCTTCACCGGCTCGTTCTCGGTCACGCCGATGAAGTCCGCGTGCAGCAGCTCGCGGCTGATCGGATCCACCTGGAAGTCCTTGAGGAGCACGAGCTGCTCGCCGCCGTCCACCTTGAGCGAGAGCAGGGTGTTGTACTTGCGCGGCGTGGCCACGGCCTTGCGCACCGCCAACGGGTCCACCGCGATCTGCAGCGGCTTCTCCATCTTCCGCCCGTAGACCACCGCGGGGATCATCTTCTGCGCGCGCAGCCGGCGGGCAAAGCCCTTGCCCGAACCATCACGCACCGTCGCCTCGAGGGTATTCTTGTCCATGCTCATGGGATGTCTCGCCTTGCTTCTGGGCGCCTGCCGCAAGCCCCCCGGCATCCCACCCCCATGGTGGGCCCCGAAAGTGGCGCGCGGCCGGCGCGAGGTGCGCCGCGTATGTCAGCGCCCCCCGCCGGAGTCAAGCGGGGCGGCCGGACGCACGGCGGCCACGCCAGCCCGCCTGCTCGGGCCAGCGCCCGGAGATCAGACGAAGAGCGACGAGAGCGACTCGCCGGTGCTGATCCGCCGGATGGCCTCGCCGAAGAGCCGCGCGGTGGGGAGCACGCGGATCTTGCCGCACGCCTGCGCCTCCTTCGAGAGGGGCACCGTGTCGGTGAAGATGCACTCCTCGAGCACCGACTCGGTGATCCGCTTGATCGCCGGACCGGAGAGGACGGGGTGCACCGCGTAGGCGACCACCCTCCGCGCGCCCTCCTTCTTCAGGGCCGCCGCGGCCTGGGTGAGCGTGCCCGCGGTGTCCACCATGTCGTCGACGAGGATGGCGTCCTTGCCGCGCACGTCGCCGATGATGTTCATCACCTCCGAGACGTTGGCGTGGGTGCGCCGCTTGTCGATGATCGCCAGCCCGGCGTTGAGCCGCTTGGAGTAGGCCCGCGCCCGCTCCACGCCGCCCGCGTCCGGCGAGACGATCACCGTGTTCTCCGGATTGGAGAAGCGGCGGCGCAGGTCCTCGAGGAAGACCGGCGAGGCGTAGAGGTGGTCCGAGGGGATGTGGAAGAAGCCCTGGATCTGCGCCACGTGCATGTCCATGGACACCACCCGGGTGGCGCCGGCGCTCTCCAGCAGGTCCGCCACCAGCTTGGCGGTGATCGGCGTGCGGGGCGCGACCTTCCGGTCCTGCCGCGCGTAGCCGTAGTAGGGGATGATGGCGTTGATGCTCGCCGCCGACGCGCGCTTGAGCGCGTCGATCATGATGAGCAGCTCCATCAGGTTGTCGTTGGTGGGCGGGCAGGTGGACTGGACGATGAACGTGTCGATGCCGCGCACGTTCTCGCCGATCTCCACGTTGATCTCACCGTCGCTGAAACGGCCCACCTCCGCCTTCGACAGCGGCTGGCCGAGGTAGTCGCAGATGCGCTGCGCCACCGCGAGGTTGGAGTTGCCGGCGAAGACCTTGAAACGGGGCGCGTCGGGCGACATGCGGGCCCAAGTAGATCAGCGCGGCGCCGAAGGAAAGGTGATTGCGCGACAGTCGACGAACGCCTGCCGGGCGATCAGGCAGCGCTCTCGTCGAGGTCGTAGACGTCGGCGGGGCCCCGCTTCAGCGACCTGTCGTACTCGGCGAGGATGATCTTCTCCATCCAGTCGCGCGTGCTCGCGTTGAGCGGGTGCGCGATGTCCTTGTACGTCCCGTCCTTCCGCCGCTTCGCCGGCATGGCGATGAAGAGCCCCTGGCTGCCCTGGATCACCTTGAGGTCCCGGACGACGAAGCAGTGATCGAGCGTGATGGTGACGTAGGCCTTGAGCTTGTCTTCCACGACCGGAAATACCTTGACGTCGGTAATCTCCATGGAGTGACCCCCCGACCGCCCGCTGAGAGGGCGTGGACGGAGAAGCATGGGCGAGTCCATGGCCGGAAGGCAAGCGGGCAGGCCATCATCCGAAGACGAGGTGCGCCAGGAACGCGAGGTGCCAGACGAGGATCACCGCGTACAGCCCCACCGCGAGCTTCAGCGCCACGTCCGCCAGCCGCGTCCCCCGGTGCGCGCAGAGCACCGCCACCCCCGCGCTCACCACCGCCAGCTTCACCCCCATGAAGAGCAGCGGCGAGACCTCCCACGCCAGCCGCATCAGGGGATTTGCCTCCTCCGCGACCCCCAGGTGCAGGTAGACCGTGGTGAAAAGGCCGTCCAACAGGTTCAGCACCAGCAGGACCACCGCCGGTGTCGAAAGCTCGAAGACGCTCCCTCGCCGCAGCGCCTCGACACGCCGCGCTACCCCCTCCGCCGCCATCCCCACCTCCCGTGCGGAGAGGCTTTTTCAAGATCGCGGCCAGTCCTCGCCCGTGGAACGGGACCGCCTCCTTGCCTTGACTCTGTCGGATACGTGAAAGAGTATCCGCGCGCGTCGAAGCCCCCGCCAGGGCGCCCGAAGGCCAGGCCACCGTGCACGGATTCCCCAAAGATATCGGGTGGATAGAGGTGGTCTGCGGGTCGATGTTCTCCGGCAAGACCGAGGAGCTGATCCGCCGCATCAAGCGCGCCGTCTACGGGCAGCAGAAGTGCCAGGTGTTCAAGCCGCGGCTGGACGACCGGTACGACGAGACACAGGTGGTGAGTCACTCCCAGTTGCGCCTGGTGTCCACCCCGATTGACCGCGCTGAGGAAATCTTTCGCCACCTGGACCCGGAGACGAAGGTGGTGGGGATCGACGAGGTCCAGTTCCTCGGGCCCGAGGTGGTCGCGGTGTGCGAGGCGCTCGCCCACAAGGGGATGCGGGTCATCTGCGCCGGCCTGGACCAGGACTACATGGGCCGCCCCTTCGAGCCGATGCCGCACCTGCTCGCGGTGGCCGAGTTCGTGGACAAGGTGCACGCCATCTGCGTGGTGTGCGGAAACCCCGCCAACCGGTCGCAGCGGATCCTCTCCAGCGACGCGCGGGTGATGGTCGGCGCCGCCGGCGCCTACGAGGCCCGATGCCGCAAGTGCCACGTCCCCGAGGCGTCGGAGGGGACCCCGCCACAGACCCTGGACCTGTTCAAATGAGAGACGCCCTCTACGAGAAGATCCCCTTCCGCGCGAACGAGCTTCAGCACCGGTACGGCGAGAACGTGCACCTGCTGGGGAACCCGTTCCTGCTCTCGCAGCTCGCGCGGCTGTGCGCGAAGGGGACGCTGCAGCCGCAGATCAACAACCTGGTGGCGCTGCTCTACGCCGACCTGGTGAAGATCGTCATCAACGCCGAGTTCCCCCGGAAGGACGCGGTCATCCCCACCCGGATGATCGACAGCACGCCGCGGGGGATCTACCAGGGCGAGATCATCGACCCCGAGGTGAGGGCGGTGACGGTGAACATCGCCCGGGCGGGGACGCTGCCCTCGCAGGTGACCTACGATCTGCTCAACAACACCCTGGCGCCGGAGCTGGTGCGGCAGGACCACATCATCATGAGCCGCATGCTCGACGAGGCGGAGAGCGTGGTGGGCTCCAACATCGGCGGGGCGAAGATCGGCGGGGACGTGGACGACGCGTTCCTCCTCTTCCCCGATCCGATGGGCGCCACCGGCGGGTCCTTGAGCACCGCCATCAAGCTCTACAAGGAGAAGGTGCCGGGGACGCCGAGGCGGATCCTCTGCCTCAACCTGATCGTCACCCCGGAGTACCTGCGCCGGATGACGACCGACCACCCGGACGTGAAGATCTACGCGCTGCGGCTCGACCGCGGGCTGTCTCCGCCGGAGGTCTTCGACACCGCGCCCGGGACCCACTGGGACCTCGAGCGCGGGCTCAGCGACAAGCAGTACATCGTCCCCGGCGGTGGCGGGTTCGGTGAGATCATGAACAACGCGTACGTGTAGCCGCGTGCGAGCTGGCGCAGAGGGAGAGGGTGAAGCCGTGGGCGTGACGTTCCATGAAGACCGGGTGAGGGTGCTGATCGACGAGCAGACCCTGCAGGCCCGCATCCGCGAGCTGGGCGCGCAGATCACGAAGGACTACCAGGGCAAGAATCTGACCCTGGTGGCGATCCTCAAGGGATCCGTCTTCTTCGCCTGCGACCTGGCCCGGAACATCGACCTGCCGGTGGAGCTCGAGCTGATGGGCGCCTCGTCCTACCAGGGCGGGACCGAGACCACCGGCGAGGTGCGGATCACCACCGACGTGTCCAAGCCGCTGGCCGGGAAGAACGTGCTCGTGGTGGAGGACATCGTCGATACCGGGCTGACGATGAAGTTCCTCCTCGAGAACCTCGCCGCGCGGCACCCGGCCTCGGTCCGGATCTGCACGCTGCTGGAGAAGCCGGCGCGGGCGCGGACCCGGCTGGACATCGACTACAAGGGCTTCGTGATCGAGGACGTGTTCGTCATCGGCTACGGGCTCGACTACCAGGAGCGGTACCGGAACCTGCCCTTCATCGGCGAGATGAAGGCGCTGCCGTAGGCGGCCTCACCGCGTGGTGGCCGGGCGCATCGTCTTCCTGGTGATCCTCGTCGCGCTGCTGGTGGGCGCCGGCGTGTGGGCGGCGAACGTCCTCTCCCGGAAGGGCGAGGTGAAGGGCCTGCGCGAGCGCTACCTGCGTGAGACGGGGCTGCCGCTCGGGCTCGCCTACGACCGGCTGGAGCGGCACCTCGAGCGGATGATGCAGGCGCAGCCGGGGAAGAGCATGGCGTTCTACCTGCGCAGCGCGCTCGCCGAGTTGGAGCGGGACCGGCGCTGACGGACAGCGGTGCCGGGTGCCGGGGCCTCCCGCGGCGCGCCCTGCGGCCCCGTTCCCGGTGACAAGCAGTATATTGCCGGTCTTCTGACCCTCACCGGCAACATACTGCCGGAAGCGCCGGTGGTCGGCGGGCGAGGGCTCAGGGCAGCCGGGAGAGTGCTTCGCGGAGCGGCGTCTCTCGACCGGCGCTGACGCACACGTCGTAGCCGTCCACCTCGCCGCACTGTGCGCTGCCCGACCGGCGCATCGCCTTGGCGGACGGGTGGCCCGCCCGGGCGACGTAGACGGTCTGCGGATCGAACTCGCCGGCCTGTATGAGCTGCCGCACCCGCGCGCAATCCGCCTTCAACGCGGCTGGGTCCTTCCGCGCGGGGCTCGAGCTGTTGAAGGTCATCCGCTGGCTGTAGGCGAGATAGCCGAATGGATAGCGCAGGTGCCCCGGCAGCTCGCCCTCGCACGGCTCACCCACCCACGCCTGCTGCGGCGGCACCAGCGCGAGGTGGCGGTAGTGCGCGCCCAGTTCGCTCCAGAGTTCCGCGCGCAGCCCCGCGTCGATGGCGCGCCTCTGGAACAGCCCGCGGCGCTCGAACTTCGTGTCCGCTGCCTGCAGCGTCGCCGCAGCGAGGAGGATGATGCCCGCCAGCATTCGCCCCGGCGCGAAGCCGCGGACGACCGCCGCGATGGCCGCCAGAGAGAGCGTGTAGTGCAGCACCCAGACGAAGCGGCCGCTCGCACGGAACGTCGTGTTGAGCGGCTCGGTGTGACGGAAGAGGGCCTCGGCGCGGAAGAGCGTGTGCGGACCGGCCTTCACCTCGGAGGCGAGGGCGAACACGAGCGCGCCCATCGCCACGACCACCAGCGGGAGGTAGCGCCACACGCCGGCACTGCCGGAGAAGGAGGGCTCGCCGAGGGGGGCGGCGGTGGATGCGCGGGCGCGGCGGACCACCGCGAGGATCAGCGCCAGCGGGATCAGCGCCAGGACCCCGACGCCGAGGTATCCGAAGCCTTCGTGGTGGGGACGTCCCGAAGGCAGAGCCGGCAGCAGGCGGGAGAAGCCCCGCGAGTTGAAGAGCGCCCAGAGATCCGCGTTCCACCAGCCGAAGCCCTCCGCGCTCGAGGGGAGGCTGCTGTCGAGGTAGCCGAAGAGCAGGAAGGTGGCGAACAGGACCGCGACATAGGCCGTGGGAACGACGACTGCGGCGAGCGGAGGTGCGACCCGATCGAAGAGCACGCTCCTGATCGGCAGCGCAATGGCGAGCGGGAGGACCATCGCGGCGAGGTAGGGGTGGATGCCTCCGGCCAGCGCGACCATCAGGCCCGCGAGGACGAAGGTGCGGCGCGTCTGCGGCCAGGGCCTCGGCGCCTCGAGGTGCAGGGCGATGGGAACGACGATGAGGAAGTGCGCGCACAGCGCCTCGTGTCCCAGCCGGGGGAGGAAGACGGGTGTCGTCGCCAGCAGTGCACCCGCCCCGAGCTGCGCCAGAAGACCACCGCCCAACCTGCGCACCATCCACGCGCCGCTGAAGGCGTTGGCCGCGAAGCAGAAGGCGAGCCACAACCCGAGGTAGTGGAACGCCTCCGGCAGCAGTGGAGAGAGCGGCTTCAGCAGCGTCGCCACGAGCGGGATGGAGTCGGTGTACGCGACCGAAGTCCCGACCGGATGCATCAGCCCATCGAGCCGCCCGAGCGGGAACGTCCACGCCTCGATGCGGAAGAACCACCAACCGAGCGCGTGGGTGCTCCAGTCCTCGCCGGTCAGCACCCAGCCGTTGTTCGTCGGATCCAGCGCGCGCCCGCCGGCGAGCTGCGCGAACCAGAACACGCCGAAGATCGCCGCGAGGACCGGACCTGCGAGGCGGCTGACGCGGGCGAGGTTCAGGGCGAGTCGGGAGAAGGCTGGGGATCGACGTCGTCGCCGGTCGCGTCCTGCTGCCACGGGTCCGCCGGCTCCTGCTGTGTCTGCGGGGCCTCGATGTCCGGTCGAGCGGGCGTTGCGGGCTGGCCGTTCTGCCGCTCACCTTCGAAGCGGTCCGGCGGAGGCGCCATGGCCGCCCCCGTGTCCGCAAGCGCGCGGCGGAGGGCCGTCTCCATCTCGCGCGCAGGTCCCATCAGGCGCGAGGCCAGCTCCCGTGCGCGCTGCGAGTTGGCGTCCCGCGCCCGCATCGCGAGGTCGAGCTGCACCAGCGCGTCCGAGACGAGCTGCCGCGCCTGCTCGAGCTTGAGCTTCGCCTGGTACCAGGCGACCTGCGACTTCAGCGCGTGAAGCGTCTCCCGCTGCGTGCGGTTGATCCCCTGCAGCAGCTCCGCGCGCCGGAGGTAGTACACGCCCCGCTCCTGCTCGCTCGGATCGTCGGAGGCGATGCGCGGGCGGGCGAGCCGCTCGATGAAGTCGAACAGCGCGCGGTCGAGCTCGTCGCGCTCGTGGAAGCTCTGCTCGAGGAACCCCTGCGAGGGCATGTTCCCGTACAGCGGGATGGGGGCGTAGCTCTCCGCCAGCGACGGGTCGTCGGGCCGCCACGGGTCTGCGCCGACCGGAAGGTTGCGGCCTTTCTGCACGACGAGCTGATCGTCATGGACCTCGAGGGTGAAGGTGCGCGCGTTGCGCTCGGCGGCGAGGTAGCCCACCAGCCCCATCAGGGCGAGGACCACCAGCGTCACCATGAAGCGGACCAGCCCCAGGACGAGCCGGTTCTTCCTCGCCGGCGTCCCCGTTGGTTGCATTGCCATCGCACTCCTCCTCTCGGCGCTATACTTCCAAGCTCCCCAACATGTCCGCCGCTTTCAGACGCCTGGGCCAGAGCGAGCTCTTCCCCCGCTACATCTTCGCCGAAGGGCTCTTCCTCCGGCGCCGCGTGCTCGAGGTGGGCGCCGTCGCCTCCACCGGCGGTGAGTCCGCGCGCTTCCTCCTCCAACGCGGAGCGCGCGCGGTCGTCGCGTGTGACGACGATGCCGCGGCCGTCGCCGACGCGCAGCAGCGGCTGGGCGACGCGTCGTCGAGCGCGGAGCTGCGGTTTCGCACGACGGAGATCTCGGATCTCGAAGCGGGATCATTCGATCTCGTGCTGGTTGCAGACCTCGCGCCGTACGTGCGGGCACCGGCGCGATTGCGTGAGCTGGCGCGTGTTCTCGGACGGGGCGGGGCGCTGGTGGGGGCACTGCGCAATCCAGCGGGCCTCGCGTTGTCCCAGGTGATGGAGCCGGAGGACGGGGAGCCGCCGCCGACCTACGGGCAGCTTCTCGACGCGCTCGCGCCGCTCTTTCCGAGCGTATCGGTTGCGACGCAGAGCCCGGTGCTCGGATACCAGCTCGCGTTCGAACATTCGGACGGGCTGCAGGTGGATGGCACGCTGGCGGGCAACACCGAGGCCGCGTGGTGGGTGGTCTTTGCAGGCGAAGCACCGGTGCGCGCGCCGCAGCCCGCGTGGGTCCAGCTTCCGCCCGAGCCGCTCGCCTTCACCGGCGGAAAGCTGGAGGACGCCAGGCAGCGCACCCGCGACTGGGAGGAGAGGGCGCGGAAGTACCGCGAGGCGCTGGAGCGATCGCGCATCGAGGTCGAGGCCCACAAGGCGCAGGTGGAGGGACTGCGCGCGTCGGTGGAAGAGGCGCGGGACGACGCCGCCCGCCTCGCCGCACAGCTCGAAGCGCAGGGAGACCTGACGGACGCCGCCCGCAGGCGGGACGAGCTGACGCTGCGGCTGCGGCGCGTGGAGGGCGAGCTGGAGGCGATGCGCGAGCGGGCGCTCGACGCGGAGAGGCGTGCGCTGGAGGCGCTCGGGCGGGTGGAGGCGGCCGAGTCGGCGCGAAGGGACGTACAGCAGGCCGCGGTGCAGGGACAGGAGGCGCTCCGACGCGAGGCTGCGCTGCGGGACGAGTTGGCGCGGCAGGTGGAAGAGGCGGGCGCGCGCGTCGAGGCGCTGAGGCGGGAGCTCGAGGCCGCCGTGGAGGGCGGGGAGTCGGCGCGGGCGGAGGCGCAGGCGGCACGATCTGTGGCGGCCGAAGAGGAGGCGCTGCGCGTGGCGCTGGAGGGCGAGCTTGCGGTCTCCCGGGAGCGGGAGGTGCGGCTCGCGGAGGAGCGGGCGGCGGCGCAGGCAGGGCTGGAGGCGGCACGGGCGGAAGATGCCCGCAGGGCCGAGCGCGATGCGGAGGCGCAGCGGAGGGCGGAGGAGCGCGAGCAGGCGCTGCAGCAGTCCGAGACGGCGCGAATCGATCTCGAACATCAGGTGCAGCAGGCCCGGGAGGCGCTGGTCCGCCTGGAGGCGGAGAGGGGGGCGCTCGAGGCGAGGGCAGCCGGGGCCGACACGGAGCTGGCCTCGGTGAGGGGGCGGCTCGAGGCGCAGGAGGCGGAGCAGGCGCGCTGGGTCGAGACGGAGCGGGAGCTGCGCGCGCTGGTGGGGACGCTCGAGGAGCGGCTGTCGGGCGCGCAGGCGCGGGCAGATGCGCTGGAGGTGGAGCGGCGGCGGGAGGGTGAGGCCCAGGCGCAGCGCGTTGCCGAGCTGGAGGCCGGGCTTGAGGCCGAGCGTGCCCGGGTTCGGGAGGTCGAGGCGAACGCCCAGGCGGGACGCGATGAGGTCGTGATCGGGCTGCAGGAGGAGGCGGAGACCCTTCGCCGCGAGCTCGAGGCGGCGCGGCAGGGCCGGGCGGAAGAGGAAGTATATTTCAGGAGGGATCTCGAGGCTGCGCGCAGCGAGCTCGAGGCCTCGCAGGCGATGGCGGCGGCCCGCGCGAGGGAGCTGGAGGGGGCCGGGCGGGAGCTGGAGGCGCTGCGGGAGGAGCTGGCCCAGACGCAAGCGGGACTGCAGGCCCGAGAGCAGGCTGCGGGCGAGGCCGCAGCGATACGCGAGAAACTGTCCGCGGACCTGGAGGCGGCTCGGCAGGCCGTCGAAGAACGTGAGGCGGCCTGGAACCAGGCGGAGGCTTCTGTTCTGCAGATCAGCGCCGAGCTTCGGGCCGCGGAGGCGGGACGGGCGCAGCTCGAAGCGGCCGCGGCAGAGCTCGAAACCCGGTTCGAGGCGGCCCGGGCGGAAGCGGGTCGGCTCGCCGAGCAGCTCGAAGTGGTGCGGGCGGAGAAGGCGGAGGTGGAGTCGGGCCTGCGTTCGGAGCTTGGGCGGCTGGGGGCTGAACTGGACGACGCCCGGGCTCGGGAGGACCGCCTCGCCACGACCGCCAGAGAAGATCAGGCTCATCTGGAGTCGAAGATCGAGGGGCTGCGGCAGCAACTCGATGTTGTTTCGATCGAGGCCCAGGAGGCCGCCGCAGAGCGCGACGAGGAGGAAGCGGAGCTCCGAGAGGAACTCGCGGGCGTCCGCAGGGAATTGCTCGGAGCGGCCGAGGCTGCGGAACGGCTACGAGGGGAGCTGGAAGAAGCGCGGCAACGAGAGGCGCAGCGCGAGTCGGAGCGGGCGCACGCTGAGGAGCAGCAGGCCGCGCTGGCTGCGGAGCTGGATGCGGCCCGGCAACTT